>JBFFSW010000058.1:0-7167 GCA_041572195.1 Thiohalomonadaceae bacterium
GCCCGCGGCGCCCAGGTGACCGATATCGTGGTGCTGGTGGTGGCCGCCGATGACGGCGTGATGCCGCAGACCAAGGAGGCGATTCAGCACGCCCGCGCCGCTGAGGTCCCGCTGATCGTCGCCGTCAACAAGATCGATAAGGAAGAGGCCGATCCGGATCGGGTCAGGAGCGAGCTGGCCCAGGAGGATGTCATCTCCGAGGACTGGGGCGGCGACATTATGTTCGTATCCGTCTCCGCCAAGACCGGCCAGGGCATCGATGAGTTGCTCGATGCCATCTTGCTGCAGGCTGAGGTGCTGGAGCTCAAGGCCGTGGCCGAGGGCCCGGCCAAGGGCTTCGTCATCGAATCGCGCCTGGACAAGGGCCGCGGCGTGGTCGCCTCGGTGCTGGTGCAGAGCGGCCTGCTGAAGAAGGGCGACGTACTGCTCTGCGGCAAGGAGTACGGCCGCGTGCGTGCCATGCTCGACGAGAACGGCGCGCCGATCGCCGAGGCCGGTCCCTCCATCCCGGTGGAGGTGCTGGGTCTCTCCGGCGCCCCGGATGCCGGTGACGAGGCGCTGGTGGTTCCCGACGAGCGCAAGGCGCGCGAGGTGGCCAACTTCCGCCAGGGCAAGTTCCGCGACGTCAAGCTGGCGCGCCAGCAGCAGGCCAAGCTGGAGAACATGTTCACGCAGATGGCCGAGGGCGATGTCAGCACCCTCAACATCCTGCTCAAGGCCGACGTGCAGGGCTCGGTGGAGGCCATCTCCGATGCCCTCATCAACCTCTCCACCGACGAGGTGCGGGTGAAGATCGTCGCCAGCGGCGTCGGCGGCATCAGCGAGTCCGACGCCAACCTGGCGGTGGCCTCCAACGCCATCGTCCTCGGCTTCAACGTGCGTGCCGACGCCGGTGCCAAGCGCACCATCGACGAGAACGGCGTTGACCTGCACTACTACAGCGTCATCTACGACCTCATCGACGAGGTCAAGGGTGCCATGAGCGGCATGCTCGCCCCCGAGTTCAAGGAGGAGATCATCGGTCTGGCCGAGGTGCGCGACGTGTTCCGCTCGCCCAAGCTCGGCGCCATCGCCGGCTGTATGGTCATCGACGGCACCGTCAAGCGCTCCAACCCCATCCGCGTGCTGCGTGAGAACGTGGTTATCTACGAGGGCGAGCTGGAGTCGCTGCGCCGCTACAAGGACGACGTCAACGAGGTCAAGTCCGGTACCGAGTGCGGTATCGGCGTGAAGAACTACAACGACGTCAAGGTCGGCGACCAGATCGAGGTCTACGAGCGCGTCCAGGTCGAGCGTAGCCTGTAATAGTGAGTGACTTTAGCCGTACACGCCGGGTCGGCGAGCAGATGCAGCGCGAGCTGGCCGAGTTGATCCAGCGTGAGGTGCGCGACCCGCGCGTCGGCATGGTGACCGTCAGCGCGGTGGAGGTCTCCCGCGACATGGCCCATGCCAAGGTCTTCGTCACCCGTATGGACGAGGAGGGGATGCCTGAGGCGCTCAAGGCCCTGGGCCGTGCCGCCGGTTTCCTGCGCCGCGAGCTGGGCCGACGCATGCGCCTGCGCTCCATTCCGCAGCTGCACTTTATTCACGATGTTTCCATCGCGCGAGGCAATCGCCTCTCCGCCCTCATCGATGAGGCGGTGGCGAGCGAGAACAAGAACGCGGACGACGAGTAAGATGGCGCGCCGAGGCAAACAACGCGGTCGCCGCGTAGACGGTATCCTGTTGCTGGACAAACCGCTGGGGATCACCTCCAACGCCGCCCTGCAGCAGGTCAAGCGGCTCTATAATGCCGCCAAGGCCGGTCATACCGGCAACCTCGACCCGGCGGCGGGGGGCATGCTGCCCATCTGCTTTGGCGAGGCGACCAAGCTCTCCGCCTTCCTGCTGGACGCGGACAAGATCTACACCGGCACGGTCAAGCTGGGGGTGCGAACCACCAGCGCCGACGCCGAGGGCGAGGTGATCGAGACCCGCCCGGTCGAAGGCATCACCGAGGCGCGGGTGCGCGAGGTGCTGGAGGGTTTCCTCGGCGCCCAGCAGCAGGTGCCGCCGATGCACTCGGCGATCAAACAGAACGGCCAGCCGCTCTACAAGCTGGCCCACCAGGGCATCGAGGTGGAGCGCAAGCCGCGTGACATCGAGATCTTCTCCATCGAGCTGTTGCGTCTCGAGGGGGATGAGTTCGATATCCGCGTGCACTGCTCCAAGGGTACCTACATCCGTACCCTGGCCGAGGACATCGGCGAGGCGCTCGGCTGCGGCGCCCACCTCTGCGCCCTCTATCGCGACGCGGTCGGACCGTTTCGCGATAAGGACAAACTGATTACGCTGGAAACGCTCACCGCCCTGGCGGAAGAGGGGCGTTTCGCGGCAATGGGATCCCTGCTCCTCTCCATGGGAGAGGCGCTGGATGACTGGCCCGCGGTGCAGTTGACGGAGAACTCCGTCTACTACGTCCGTCAGGGCCAGCCGGTACAGGTGCCCAAGGCACCAACGCACGGTCTGGTGCGGCTGCTTGACCCCGAGGGGGAGTTCATCGGCGTCGGTCAAATCCTTGACGACGGCCGGGTCGGCCCCAAGCGGTTGCTGCGCCAGGACTGAATGGGACGCGCCATCACGGTGCGTTAACTTGTTCAGGGTCGGAACCCGCGTATAAAATGCACGAATTACGCGTCTGACCCGCTATAGCTAGGAGTAAACCCTACAATGTCCCTGACTACCGAAAAGAAGGCCGAGATCGTCAAAGAGTTCGGCGGCAGCGATGCCAACACCGGCTCCCCCGAGGTGCAGGTGGCCCTGCTCTCCGCCCGCATCGAGGACCTCTCCGGTCACTTCAAGGAGCACATCCACGACCACCACTCCCGCCGTGGTCTGCTGCGCATGGTCAGCCAGCGCCGCAAGCTCCTCGACTACCTGAAGAAGAAGGACGTGGAGCGCTACCGCAGCCTCATCGCCCGCCTCGGTCTGCGTAAGTAAGGCTAAACAAAACAAGGAGTTGCCGTGAAGCCTGTCAAGAAAGAGTTTCAGTACGGCGCTCACACCATCAAGCTGGAGACCGGGGCCATCGCCCGTCAGGCCTCCGGCGCGGTGATGTGCAGCATGGGGGATACCGTGGTGATGGTTACCGCGGTGGTGCGCAAGGAGGGGTCGGAGGGACGCGACTTCTTCCCGCTCACGGTCGACTACCAGGAGAAGACTTACGCCGCGGGCAAGATCCCCGGCAACTTCTTCCGCCGAGAGGGGCGTCCCAGCGAGCTCGAAACGCTGACCGCCCGTCTCATCGACCGTCCCATCCGTCCGCTCTTTCCCGACGGCTACACCAATGAAGTGCAGGTGATCGCCACCGTCATGTCGCTTGATCCCGAGATCAATCCCGACGTGGTGGCGATGATCGGCACCTCCGCCGCGCTGGCGGTCTCCGGTGCGCCCTTCAACGGGCCCATCGGCGCCGCTCGTGTCGGTTACATCGACGGCGAATACGTGCTCAACCCCGACTGCTCCCAGCTGGAGAACTCCAAGCTGGACCTGGTGGTCGCCGGTACCGAGTCCGCCGTGCTGATGGTCGAATCCGAGGCCGACTGTCTCAGCGAAGAGGTGATGCTCGGTTCCGTGGTCTTCGGCCACGAACAGCAGCAGATCGTCATCTCCGCGATTAAGGAGTTCGCCGCCGAGGCCGGCGTCGAATCCAGTGACTGGCAGGCACCCGAGCGCGATGCGAGCATCGCCGACGCGGTGACCGCCGAAGGGGAGGCCGCCTTTACCGAGGCCTACCAGATTACCGAAAAGATGGCCCGTTACGACCGTCTCAGCGAGATCCGCTCCGCCATCCTCGACAAGCTCTGTGCGGGCGACGAGGGGATGGACGAGGGCGAGGTGCGCGAGGCCATCGAAAAGCTCGAAAAGAGCGTGGTGCGTGGGCGCATCATCGCCGGTGAGTCGCGCATCGACGGTCGCGACAACCGCACCGTGCGCCCCATCTCCATTGAGACCGGCGTGCTGCCGCGCACCCACGGCTCGGCGCTGTTCACCCGCGGCGAGACCCAGGCCCTGGTGGTCACCACCCTGGGCACCGAGCGCGATGCGCAGAGCATCGACGCGCTGCTGGGTGACTACAAGGAGCGCTTCCTGCTCCACTACAACTTCCCGCCCTTCTGTGTCGGCGAGACCGGCCGCGTCGGCAGCCCCAAGCGCCGCGAGATCGGCCACGGCCGCCTGGCCAAGCGCGGCGTCGCCGCGGTGGTCCCCAGCGCCGAGGAGTTCCCCTACACCCTGCGCGTGGTCTCCGAGATCACCGAGTCCAACGGCTCCTCGTCGATGGCCTCGGTCTGCGGTAGCTGCCTGTCGATGATGGACGCCGGTGTGCCGATCAAGGCACCGGTGGCCGGTGTCGCCATGGGTCTGATCAAGGAGGGCGATGAGTTCGCCGTGCTCACCGACATCCTCGGCGACGAGGATCACCTCGGCGACATGGACTTCAAGGTGGCCGGTACCGACGATGGCATCACCGCCCTGCAGATGGACATCAAGATCAACGGCATCACCCAGGAGATCATGCAGGTCGCCCTGGAGCAGGCCAAAGAGGGTCGCCTGCACATCCTCGGCGAGATGAGCAAGGCGATCGACAAGCCGCGCGAGGTGATGTCCGACTACGCGCCGCGCTTCATCACCATGAAGATCAACCCGGACAAGATCCGCGACGTCATCGGCAAGGGCGGAGCCACCATCCGCTCCATCACCGAGGAGACCGGCGCCAGCATTGACATCTCCGACGATGGCAACGTGCGCATCGCCTCCGCCGACAGCGCCGCCGGCGAGGCCGCCAAGAAGCGCATCGAGCAGCTCACCGCCGAGGTCGAGGTGGGGGCGATCTACGAGGGCAAGGTGGCCAAGCTGATGGACTTCGGTGCCTTCGTCACCATCCTCCCTGGCAAGGACGGCCTGGTGCACATCTCGCAGATCTCCAACGAGCGCGTGGAGAAGGTGAGCGATCACCTGAACGAGGGCGACATCATCAAGGTCAAGGTGCTGGAGGTGGACAAGCAGGGTCGTATCCGCCTGAGCATGAAGGCGGTGGATGCCGGCTAAGGTGTCGCGCTGAATGACGGAATAAGGGGCCTCTGTGGCCCCTTTTCTGTATTTACCATCGGAGAGTTACTGCCATGCCTCCATCGTTATTGGTCAACCTCGGCGAAGTCCTGGTCAGCCGCAACCGCATGCTGCTGGCCATCGGTCTATTGATCCCCGCCGGTTACCTGTTTATCCCTTATGTTTCCCTACCGCTGCTGCTGCTCTCGGCGCTGCTGCTGTGGGATACATTGCGCAACGCCGATGTCTGGCCCGCCTTTCGTGCCTTCCGTCGCGGGGACCTGGGGCGCATGCGCCGCCTGCTGCTGGAGGTGCGTTGGACTCAGTACCTGAGCCCGGTGAGCCGTGCCTACTACCACTGGCTGCTGGGGGTGGCCGAGGCCGCCGACGGTCGCTTGGCCGCTGCCCGGGTGCAGCTGCTGGTGGCGGTGGGCGGTGAGCTGCGCAGCAGCAACGACCGCTGTCTGATCCACTGTCTGCTGGCCGAATTGGCCCTGCAGATGGAGGATGAGGCGGAGGCGCGCGAACACCTGCGTATCGCCCGCTCGCTGGAGCACCATCGCGAGGTGGGGGGGATGCTTGGGGCCCTGGAGCAGCGTCTGCGGCCCGTGGAGTGAGTGTGGAGGCGCGCCGTCTGCTGCTGGAGCTTTATCGGGCCGCCCTGGAGCGGGTCGATGGCCGCCGTTGCGTGGCCGAATTTTTGCGCAGTCATCCCCTCGATACACCACCGCGCATCCTCGCCCTGGGCAAGGCAGCCCCGGCGATGATGCACGGGGCGCTGGATGTGCTGGATGAGGGCTTCGAGTCGGCCCTGCTGGTGACCCGCCACGGCTATCTTCAGGGCCGGTTTCCAGGGCGTGTTCACTGCATCGAGTCGGGACACCCACTGCCCGACGCCGACAGCCTGCGCGCCGGGGAGGCGATCTGGTCGTTTGTCGCCGAAGGGGAGGGGCCGTTGCTGATGCTGCTCTCCGGCGGCGCCTCGGCCCTGGCTGAGCGCCCCATCGAGGGGGTGGGGCTGGATGATCTGCTTAGGTTGAATGAACGGCTGTTGGCCTCGGGCGAGGATATCGCCGAGATGAATCGCCAACGCCGTCGCCTCTCCACCCTCAAGGGGGGCGGGCTTGCGCGGCGGCTCAAGGGCGCGGCGCTCAATCTGATGATCTCCGATGTGCCCGGTGATGCCCCGGCGGTGATTGGCTCGGGGCCG
This sequence comes from Thiohalomonadaceae bacterium, assembly GCA_041572195.1. Classification (GTDB taxonomy): domain Bacteria; phylum Pseudomonadota; class Gammaproteobacteria; order Thiohalomonadales; family Thiohalomonadaceae; genus JBFFSW01. Next base: position 6,299 of record JBFFSW010000058.1, read on the forward strand.
CTGGTCGCCGATGGGGCGCCGATTGAACATCACATCATCGCTCGCAACGCCGACGCCCGCGCGGCGGTTTCAGCAATGGCGCGGGAGATGGGCCTGGCGGTGCATGAACACGCTGATATTTTTCAGGGCGAGGCGGCGGAGCTGGGCGAGCGCTTCGCCCGAGAGCTCATCGACGGCCCGCCCGGGCTGTACATCTGGGGCGGGGAGAGCACCGTTACCCTGCCAGACGCGCCGGGTCGGGGAGGGCGCAGCCAACAGCTGGCGCTGGCTGCCGCTACGGTGATCGCCGGTCGTGACGACTGCCTGCTGCTAGCTGCTGGGACGGACGGCAGCGACGGCCCCGGCGATGATGCCGGTGCGCTGGTGGATGGCGGCACGATTGGTCGTGGCGCGGAGGAGGGGATGGATGCCCTTGATTGCCTGCGCCGCGCCGACAGCGGTGCCTTCCTGGCCGAGAGTAGCGACCTGATCCAGACCGGTCCCACCGGCACCAACGTCATGGACCTGGTGTTGGCGCTAAAGACGGTATAATCCCCCGCATGCCCAAGCCCTCGCTTTTTCCCGCCGTTTACACCTGCCTGATGGCCTCCGCGCCCGAGGAGAAGGTGCGTCTGACCCATGAGCTTTTCGCCGCCTGGCGCGGGAGGGAATACTCGCTGGATGATGAGGGTTCGGTGGAGATGATCCCCGAGCCGGGCCGCCCGTCGCGGCCTGAACTGGTGCGCCCGCGCGAGCTGCCACAGCGCAAGCCCAACACCGTCGAGGGGCGGGCGGTGCTGTTCCACGCCCTCACTCACATCGAGTTCAACGCCATCAATCTGGGCCTGGACGCCGCCTATCGTTTCCGTGACATGCCTGCCGACTTTTAC
>JBFFSW010000059.1:0-7051 GCA_041572195.1 Thiohalomonadaceae bacterium
ACAAGACCCACGCCAAGATGATCCTGGTGGTGCGCCGCGAGGAAGACCACCTGCGCCACTACGTGCACATGGGCACCGGCAACTACCACGACCGCACCGCCCGCCTCTACACCGACTACGGCCTGCTCAGCGCCGACCCCGGCCTCGGCGAGGACGTGCACCTGATGTTCCTGCAACTCACCAGCCTGGGCCGCAGCAGCAAACTGCACAAACTGCTGCACTCCCCCTTCACCCTGTTCAAGGGGATCATCGAGCGCATCGACCGCGAGGCGCAGTACGCCCTCGACGGCAAGGAGGCCCACATCGTCGCCAAGATGAACTCGCTGGTCGAACCGGAGGTGATCCGCGCCCTCTACCGCGCCTCCCAGGCCGGGGTCAGGATCGACCTCATCATCCGCGGCATCTGCTGTCTGCGCCCCGGCGTGCCCGGCGTCTCCGAGAACATCCGCGTACGCTCCATCATCGGCCGCTTCCTCGAGCACACCCGCGTCTACACCTTCCACAACGACGGCAAACCGGAGATCTTCGGCTCCAGCGCCGACTGGATGGGACGCAACCTGCACCGCCGCGTCGAGACCTGCTTCCCCATCGAGGAGAAGTCCCTGCGCAAGCGGGTGCTCGATGACATTCAGCGCTATCTGGACGACAACTGCCAGGCCTGGGAGCTACGCGAGAGCGGCGAATACGTTCGCGTCGTCACCGACGAGGAGAATCCGCGCAACGCGCAGAAGGAGTTATTGGAGATGTGGGCGGAGTCGGATTAATTCCTCACGCCGACTCACATCCTTTAATGACTTTTTGAAAAAGCCCCGCAGGCTACCCTTCAAATTCGGCAGCACCGCCTTTTTGTCGATCCCCTTGAGCACGCAGAAGATCGCCAGGGCGTAGGTCATGTCGTATTGCGAGAGGAAACTCTGGCGGTCCACCGGCTGCGGCGCGCAGCTGCCGCAACGCGGCACCCGCACGTTGAAGGCGCTGTTGGCCATCACCACGCCGAAGCCGAGAAATGTTGCCAGCACCTCCGCCGCGTGCGGACGGTTCTCATCACCGCCCGGCGGCGGCTCCGGCGCCATCCCCGCCAGATAATAGGCGAAGGCATGGGCGAACCCCGCCACCATCGCCTCCGGATTGTTCACCATCGCCGGGTCGTAGAGGATGGGTAGGCGCTGGGCACCGTCCGGAGCAACGCCGTCTATCATCCGTATCGGCCCCGCCAGCTCCATCGTCGGAATCTCATCCAACTGGCACTGGCGGTTATCCACCAACCGTGTCGGCCAGTGGCCGATGGCCGCGTACTTTTTCACCTGATTGCAGACAAGCTCCGCCATGCCCTCGACGCTATCCACCCGGCCGGGGAAGAAGCGGTCATTGGGCAGGACCAGTACGGTGTGATCGCGGAAGATCTGAGCGTCGAAGTGGCGTAGCGCCCAGGCGCAGAGATCGAAGAGCCAGGTGGTGGTTTCTTCATCAAGGACGGGTTGCGGTTTGAAAATGTTTAGCAGTCTCACGAAAACCCCAACCCCATCTTCCCCGCCTTCCAATATCCCGCCTCACGCTCCAGGTCGGCGCGGTTGAGCGGACGCCCGTCCAGCCACCCCTCTTCGAAGTGGATCTCCAGGCCATCATCGGATGCCTTGACGCTGAACTCAGGCAGCGCCTCACCGCCGCGGCCGCGGCGCAGGAGCACGGCGAGGCGCAGCAGCAGCAGCAGACGCAGGGAGCGCTCGCGCAGCGGCTTGGATAGCGCCTTGAGTTCGGTCATCGGCAGCTTGCGGCGGTGGCCGCGCACCAGCAGGGCGAGCAGTTGCTGTTCGTTGCGGGAGAAGCCGGCGAGGTCGGCGTTCTCCAGCAGGTAGGCACCGTGTTTGTGATAGCCGCCGTGGGCGACGGCCAGGCCCAGTTCGTGGGTGCGGGCGGCCCAGCCCAGGTCTTCGGCGGCGGCCTCGTCGGCCAGCCCCCAGTCGGCGGCGACGCGGCGGTGCAGCTCCAGGGCGGTGGCCTCGACCAGCTCGGCCTGCTCGACATCCACGTCGAAGCGGGACATCAGTGCGCCGATGGTGCGCTCGCGCACATCCTCGTGGCTGATGCGCCCCATGAGGTCGTAGATCAAGCCCTCGCGCAGGGCCCAATCGGAGACCTGCATCTGCTCGATCTCCAGCGCCTCGAAGATGGCACTGAGCACGGCGGTGCCGCCGGCGATCACCGGCAGGCGCTCGGGCTTGAGGCCGTCGAGCTGGAGCTTATCGACGTGGCCCGCCTCGACCAGGGCGGCGCCCAGCTTATCGAGTGCCTCACGGCTGATCCCCTGCGCGCACCAGCCCATGGCATTGGCGATGGCGCCCACCGCCTTGATGGTGCCGGAGGCGCCGACCGCGTCCTGCCACCCCTTGCGATAGAGCGAGCGCACCCCGCGCAGCTCCAGCAGGGCGGCGGTGCGCGCCCGCGCCCAGGCCTCGGCGCTGACCACGCCGTCGGTGAAGAAGCGGCGGCTATAGCTGACGCAGCCCATGTAGAGGCTCTCCATCTCGCGCGGCTCGAAGCGCTCGCCGGTGATGAGTTCGGTACTGCCGCCGCCGATGTCCACCACCAGGTGGCGGCCGCCCGCCTCGGCCAGGCTGTGGGAGACGCCGAGATAGATGAGGCGCGCCTCCTCGCGCCCGGCGATCACCTCGATGGGGTGGCCGAGCAGTTCCTCGGCCTCGGCAATGAACTCATCGGAGCCGCGAGCCTTGCGCAGGGTGTTGGTGCCGACGATGCGCACGCTGCCCGGCGGCAGGTTGCGCAGCCGCTGACCGAAGCGGGCCAGGCACTCCAGGGCCCGTTCGCGTGCCTCGCTGCTGAGCTGATTCTTCTCGTCCAGACCGGAGGCCAGGCGCACCATCTCGCGCAGGCGGTCGAGGATCTGCAGGTCACCGTCGCGCGGTCGGGCGACGATGAGGTGAAAGCTGTTGGAGCCGAGGTCCACCGCGGCCACGGTGTCGAAGGGGTTGCTACCTTCCGTCATCGCTTATCCTTCTTCAATTCCAGGCGGGCCTCGCGCAGCAGCCGTTTGAGTTGGGCCTGCGCGCCGCCAGCGAAAAAGTGCTGTATCTCTTCCTGCATCGCCGCGCGCTGCTCGCTACAACGCCGGGCCAGGGGTTCCAGTTCGTCCCGTTCCCGCAACGACTCGCCGATCAGCCCCAGGTCGCGCCAGTCGCCGAGCATCTCCTGCCAGCGGCCCAGGGCCGCCTCCAGCGCCGCCACCGCCCCCTTGCCGCCGTGCCAGGGGCTGAGCAGGTAACGCAGCCGCTTGGCATCGATACGTAGCCGGTGCAACGCCTCGTCACCCCCCGTCTCCAGGGCGGCGAGGCGGCGACGCAGGCGCGTCCCCTCCCTCTTCAGGTCGACGGCCAGCAAGTCGCCGTAGCGGGGACCGACAGCGGACGCCTTGCGAGGCAGCGCCCGTTTCATACGCGCCGCCAGCCCCGGCAGGGCATCGACGAAGGTCCGCGCGGCCTGGGCGTGAGCCTCGTCCAGCTCCAGCTCCAGCGCCCGGCACCACACCAGCGTCACCTCCCGCTGACCCTCGGCCCCCGCCTCCAGCCGAGCCTCGCCCCAGGCCAAACGCACCTCCAGGTCGCGGGCCTGGTTGCTGGCACGGGCCAGGGCCCTCAGCTCGGGGCGCATCCTCGCGGCCCGCGGCAGCTGGGCACGGCGACCGCGCAGCAGGGCGTCGAGGCGGCGCAGGGCCACGCGAGTGTCGTGCAGCCCCTCGGGATCGCCGCCGTGCATGCGCCGCAGGGCGCGCCCGGCCTGCTTCAGATAGGCCCGCGCCAGCACCGCGGCGGCCTCCGCGCCGCGCCTCCTCATCAGTGAGCGGGGCTTCATCACGGCTCTCCGTGTGGGAATACCCTCCAGAATACACACCCCCGCCGGGCGCTCACACCCCTGCCTTATATAAGGCAAAAAACTTGACAATCCTGTGGGCAATGGGCGAAATGGGTACGCCACGGTGATAACACCGCGTAATAAACACAACAATATCAATACCAAAGGGGAGTTTGCTCATGTCGATGATCGCATGGAGCGATGAGTATAGCGTTGAGATTCAGGAGATTGATGAGCAGCACAAGCGCCTCATCGACATCATGAACGAGCTCTACGATGCGCTGGCCAAGAAAGACTACGGCGAGGAGGTCAACACCGTACTCGACGAGCTGGTGGAGTACACCAAGGTGCACTTCGCTGTGGAGGAGACGCTAATGCGCATCTTCCACTACGAGGAGTACGAGGATCACAAGGCGATCCACGACAACATCGTCAGCAAGGTGCTGGAGTTCCAGGGTAAATTCCGCGCGGGCGACACCAAGATCGGCATGGAGCTGCTGATGTTCCTCAAGGATTGGCTTTTCGACCACATCAACAACGTCGACAAGCGCTACTCCAAGCACTTCCTCAAGCACGGCGTCAAAGGCAGCTGGCTGCGCAAGTTCTGGTAACTCACGCCCCCTCCCCTTTCGGGGGGAGGTCGTAGGCTTCGACCTACATAATTCCCCGCAATTCTGACGGGATTACACAAAACATTGACATAGATCATGGTTTAGCCACGCCAAGTGGTTAAGATTCGCTTAAGTTTCACCCAAGGAGCGGATCCTCATGAGCATGATCGCGTGGAGCGACGACTACAGCGTCGACATCCAGGAAATCGACGAGCAGCACAAGGTGCTGATCGACATCATCAACGAACTCTACGACGCCCTCGCCACCAAGCAGCACCGGGACCAGGTCGCCCACGTCCTCGACGAGCTGATCGAGTACACCATCGTTCACTTCGCCGTGGAGGAGACGCTGATGCGCATCTTCCATTACGACGACTACGAGTCGCACAAGGCGATCCACGACGCCATCACCGACAAGGTGAAGAGCTTCCAGGCCAAGTTCAACAGCGGCGAGGCCAACGTCGACATGGACCTGCTCATCTTCCTCAAGGACTGGCTCACCGAGCACATCCAGAAGGTGGACAAGCAGTACACCAACCACTTCCTCAAACACGGCGTGAAAAAGAGCTGGTTGCGCAAGTTCTGGTAAATATCCCCTACGGGTCGTTACCACCGCCGCGCCGGGTTATCCCAGGCGCGGTTTTTTTTAGTTTGAAAAAAGGGCTATCCTGAGCCGATGCACGAGCCCACCAGCCAACAGACCGATGCCGCCGCCCGCAAGGGCGCGCATGTGCTGGCGGTCAGCTCCGGCAAGGGGGGAGTGGGCAAGAGCAACATCGCCGTCAACCTCGGCATCGCCCTGGCCCAGCGCGGGCGGCGGGTTATCCTCCTCGATATGGACCTGGGGCTGGCCAACGACGATATCCTCCTCGACCTGCATGCCGAGAAAAATCTGAGTGATGTGATCAACGGCCGCGGCCCTATCGAGGAGGCGCTTATCGACGCCCCCGGCGGACTACTGCTGCTGCCCGGTGCCTCAGGCGACGAACAGCTGGCCAACCTCAATACGGAGCAGCGGGAGAAGCTGATCGAGGCCATCGAAGGGCTGGAGGGGCAGGCGGACTACCTGATCATCGACACCGGCGCGGGGATCGCCGAGAACACCCTGGCCATCGCCGCCGCGGCCGACGATGTCTTGATGGTGACCACCCCGGAACCCACCGCCATGCTCGACGCCTACGCGGCGATCAAGCTGCTGCACCAGCGCGCCGCCGGTCACCACATCCACCTGCTGGTGAACATGGCGCGCAACCCCAGGGAGGCGCGCCAGACCATCCTGCGCCTGAGCTCCATCAGCGAGGGCTTCATCGGCGAGCACCTGCTGCGCGAGGGGGTGATCCCTTACCACCCGGCGGTGGGCGAGGCGGTACGTCACCGCCACCCGCTGCTGCTCGCCTCCCCGGAGAGCCCGCCGGCCAGGGCCATCAACACCATCGCCGAGCGACTCGACCAGCGCCCCTTCGAGCACCGCCCACATCACTCCGAAGGCGGCTTCATCCACCGCCTGCTGACGATCCTGGGGGGTTAAGCCTCCAGCGCCTCCCAGCGCTCGTAGGCCTGCTCCAGCTCCGCCTCCAGCGCCTTGAGCCGGGCGTTGACCTCGGCCACCGCCTCGCCCGCCTGTTGGTAAAAGGCCGGGTCGGCCAGGCGCGCGTGCAGCGCCGCCTGCTCCTCCTCCAGCACCTCGATGCGTCGCGGCAACTCATCCAGCTCACGCTGATCCTTGTAGCTGAGCTTGCGCTTGGCGGCGGGCTTGGGCTTCTCTTCCGGTTTCGGCTTGGGCTTGGCGACGACCGACGCGGCGCTGACGCTGGGGCGCTGGCGCAGCCAGTCGTCGTAGCCGCCGACATACTCGTTGACCACCCCCTCCCCCTCGAAGGCGAGACAGGAGGTGACCACGTTGTTGAGGAAGGCACGGTCATGGCTGACCAGCAGCACCGTGCCCTCGAACTCCACCAGCAGCGACTCCAGCAGCTCCAGGGTCTCCACATCGAGGTCGTTGGTGGGCTCGTCCAGCACCAGCACGTTGGCCGGTTTGCTGAACAGCTTGGCCAGCAGCAGGCGGTTGCGCTCGCCGCCGGAGAGCGCCTTCACCGGGGTGTTGAGGCGGTCGGGCGGGAAGAGGAAGTCCTGCAGGTAGCTGACGATGTGGCGGTCCACGCCGTTGATGCTGATGCGGTCGCGCCCCTGGGAGACGTTGTCGCGGATGCTCTGCTCCTCCTCGAGCTGGGCGCGGTGCTGGTCGAAGTAGGCCACCTCCAGCTTGGTCCCCAGCTTCACCCGCCCGGCCTGCGGCTCGAGCTGACCCAGCAACAGCTTGAGCAGGGTGGACTTGCCGACGCCGTTGGGTCCGATGAGGCCCAGCTTGTCGCCACGCAGGATGGTAGTGCTGAAGTCGTTGATCAGCGGCCGCTCGCCCCAGCGGTGCGCCAGGTGTTCGACCTCCACCACCAGCTTGCCGGAGCGCTCCGCCTCCTGCACGCCGATGCGCGCGGCGCCGCCCAGCTCGCGCCGCTCGCGGCGCTCCTCGCGCAGGGCCTTGAGTGCCCGCACCCGCCCCTCGTTGCGGGTGC
>JBFFSW010000060.1:0-7016 GCA_041572195.1 Thiohalomonadaceae bacterium
CAGTATCCCTTCTGGGCCGTGACGCTCGGCATCGGGCAGCACCGCCGGCGGCGCCCACTCGACAAATTCGCCGTTGCGAAAGGGGATGCCGCGCAGGTCCGAGGGCTCCATCTGCGAGAGACGGATGTCGATCACCGGCACGCCGTGACGCTCACCCACCTGGGCCACCATCATGGATTTACCCACCCCCGGCGGCCCCCAGAGCATCACCGGCGTGTGGTGACCCTCGCGGGTGCTCAGAAATTCGCGTTCAAGGACCTGACTGACCTGTGCCGGGCGCATGCAAAACCCCTAACTGTTGTTCATCAAAACCGGGAAAATAGTTTATCAGATTTGTCGGATATACAAATAGTGGGGGCGATCAGCCCAGACGCAAGGGCGCGGACTCCCCACTCTCCAGCCAGTGCCGGTAGTCGGCCAGGATCAGGCCATGGTCAAAGGCCAGCGCTGGAAGCTCATAGGGGTCATAGAGGGCCAACGCCCGCGCATCATCACGCGCCTCGGGCTCACCCGAGGCCTCGGCAATGTAGACGGCGGAGACGGTGTGGCCGCGCGGGTCGCGGGCCGGGTCGGAGTAGCAGCCCAGCAGCGCCTTGAGGCGCACCTTGAGGCTGGTCTCCTCCTCCGCCTCGCGCACGGCCGCCTGCTCCAGCCGCTCCCCAGGATCGACGAAGCCGCCGGGCAGTGCATGCCCCAGCGGCTCGTATTTGCGTTCGATGAGAACGATGCGTCCCGGATGGTCCAACGACTCGATAATGATATCGACGGTCAGCGCTGGGGTCTCCGGGCGCGGCACCGCGCTTAGCCTTCCTGGCTGTCCTGCTGCTCGGCAATCTGCTTGCGCACCTCGTCCATGTCCAGCTCGCGGGCCTTGGCGATCAGGTCCTCGAACTGCGGGCCCATCAGCGCACCGGGCTGGGAGTAGATGACGATCTGGTCGCGGAAGATCATCAGGGTGGGGATGGAGCGCACCTGGAAGTGGCCGGAGAGCTCCTGCTGCTCCTCGGTGTTCACCTTGGCGAAGACGATGTCCTCGTGCTTCTCGGCGGCGGCCTCGAAGATGGGACCGAACTGCTGGCAGGGACCGCACCAGGTGGCCCAGAAATCGACGATGACGAAGTTGTTGCCACCGATGATCTCATCGAAGTTCTCTGCGGTCAGTTCCACGGCTGCCATTGCACTGCTCCTGTGTTCATAGTGTGTATTAGCGAATCATTATACACAAACTGGGGTAAATGACCCGGGAATTCAAGCCCCGTCCTTGCGCACGAAACGGTGAATCTGCCGCCGCCCGCGTTTATCGGGACGGCGCGCGGGGCCCGTCGCCGCGGCCGCCAGCAGACGCCGCTCCTCGGCGAAGGCCTCGCGTTTAGCGATGCTCTCGGGGTGCTCTTCGTAGAGGCCCTGCGCCACCGTGGCCGGGCCGCGCTTGTCGGAGAGTTCGCGCACAGTGATGACGAACTCCACCCCCGCCTTGCGGATGCTCAGCTCATCGCCCACCTGCAACGGCCGCGAGGGCTTGGGGCGGGTGCCGTTGAGATGGACGTGGCCGCCGTTGATCGCCTCGGTGGCCAGGGCTCGGGTCTTGAAGAAGCGCGCCGCCCACAGCCACTTGTCCAGGCGCAGCTTGTCACTCATCGGCACCCTCACGCAGTCCCAGCGCGACGGCAGCCTGCTGCTCGATCAACAACTCCAGCAGCTCGCGGTAGTAATCGATCGGTATCAACGAGTGGGCCTCGCTCTCACAGGCGGGACAGCGCTGTAGCAACATCACGCCGAGGGCCTCGCCGTCGCCGTAATCCTCACCCTCCAGGTGGCGGTACTCCAGCAGCCCCTCGTAGTCGCAGTCCAGGCAGGAGCCCCAGTCCTTGATGAGTGCATCTTTTATCTCGTTCATTTGGTAAGTTTAACCAATGCCCGGCTCGGGTACACGACCGGGTGCACACTTGCGGGAGGCAACATGAAGATCGCACTGGCTCTGGGCAGCGGCTCGGCCCGCGGTTGGGCCCACATCGGCGTCATCCGCGCGCTGGCGGAGATGGGGGTCAGACCCGACCTCATCGCCGGCAGCTCCATCGGCTCACTGGTGGGGGCGGCCTACGCTGCGGGCAAGCTGGAGGAGTTCGAGCAGTGGGTGGTCGAGCTGGAGCTATGGGATGTGGTCAAGCTGCTGGACGTGCGCCTGGAGGGCGGGCTTATCGGCGGCAGCGCCCTCATCGAGCGCTTCAGCAAGATGGTGGGTGAGACCACCATCGAGGAGCTCGCCATCCCCTACACCGCGGTGGCCACCAATATGGAGGACGGCCGCGAGGTGTGGCTACAGAAGGGCCGACTGCTGGATGCGGTGCGCGCCTCCATCGCCCTGCCCGGCCTCTTCTCGCCGGTCAAGCACCAGGGGCGCTGGCTGATCGACGGCGGTGTGGTCAACCCGGTGCCGGTCTCGGTGTGCCGGGCGATGGGCGCCGAGCGCATCATCGCCGTCAACCTCAACGGCGACATCGTCGGCAAACACCTGCGCAAGCACCGCCAGCAGGCGCAGCAGCGCGGCCTCTTCGAGCAGTGGCTGGAGCGCGTGGACAGCGGCTGGCGTAACCGCATGCTGGAGATGCTGGGCGCGGTCAACGGCCACCATGCCGCTGAGACCGGTGGCCCGGACATGTTCGAGGTGCTGGCCGGTTCCATCAATATCATGCAGGATCGCATCACCCGCAGCCGCATGGCCGGCGATCCGCCCGACGTGCTGCTCTCCCCGCGACTGGCACAGCTGGGCCTGCTGGAGTTCGACCGCGCCGCCGAGGGGATCGAGGAAGGGTATAATTGCGTGATGCGCTCGCGAGACGCCATAGAACAACAACTCAAATGAAGATCATGGATAGACGACAGAACAACCGCCCCCTCTGGGCCCTCTCTCTGCTGCTGAGCCTCGCCGCCGTCATCTGGGTGGGGTGTATGTGGTTCACGGTCGAGCGGGATTACGGCGAGGGCATCCACGTGGTGCGCGGTGCCGCCGACCTCAAGGCCGTGCTGGCCGCCAGCGACAGCATCGAGTTCCAGGCCGATGGAGCCCCCTTTCTCATTCCCACCGGACTGTTCATCCAGTCGATGGCCTTCAACAGCTCCAGTGATGTCAACCTCACCGGCTACATCTGGCAGAAATACCCCAGTGATTTCCCGGTGGAGTTCAAGAAGGGGGTGATCTTTCCCGAGGAGGTCAACTCCAGCAGCACCGTGCTGCGTGAGGAGTACCGCGCCGAGGGCGAGGAGAACGGCGTCGCCTACGAGCTGATCGGCTGGTATTTCGATGTCACCGTGCGCCAGTCCTTCGACTACAGCCGCTACCCGCTGGATCACCTGAGCGTCTGGCTGCGCCTCTGGCCCGGTGATTTCAATAACGATGACCGCATCCTGCTGGTGCCCGATTTCGCCGCCTACTCAGGCCTGGAGCGCAACCGCTTCGGTCTCGATCAGGACCTGGTGCACGGCCTGTGGGAGATCGACGAGACCTTCTTCAGCTTCAACAACATCCCCTACGACACCAACTTCGGCTACTTCGAGTTCCCCGAGCAGGTGCTCTACAAGGAGCTGTTCTTCAATCTTGGCGTGCAGCGCAAGTTCATCAACGCCTTCATCAGCAACCTGGTTCCGCTGCTGGTGGTCTCGCTGCTGCTGTTCGCCTCGCTGATGATCGTCTCCAGTGACGAACGCCGCGCCTCACGCTTCGGCTTCAGCACCTCCGGCGTCATCGGTAGCTGCTCGGCGCTGTTCTTCGTCGTGCTGCTGGCGCACATCCAGGTGCGCGAGCAATTCGCCGCATCCGGGCTGGTCTATATCGAGTACTTCTACCTCATTATGTACGGCGCCATCCTCGTCACCGCCCTCAACGCCTATATCTTCTCGCTGGGACAAGGGCATCTGGGGCGCTGGCTACAGTACCGCGACAACCTCATCCCCAAGCTCGCCTACTGGCCCAGCGTCACCTGGGCGCTGGCCCTGGTGACTTACCTAAAACTGTAGGAAAACACCGAAAACCTCGTCAGACAAAGTCCGACAAAAGAAAGGGACTGGCTTCGATAGCGAAAAAATGGCCGTCGCACCAAAATGACGCGTCCATAATTCGGCCCCAAGGCAAGTCCATGAAGAACCTCGCTATCGGAAAACAGATCGCCATCGGCTTCACCGTCGTGCTCACCCTGGGCATCGCCATCATCCTGCCCATCGTGATGAACAACATCATCGGCCTTAGCGAAGACGCCGAGCGCCGCGAACTACAGCAGCTGGCCACCAGCGCCAAGGCGGAGATCGCCTCCGAGGGACGCACCGCCGAGGCCCTCTCCGGGCTGGTCGCCAACCTCACCGGGGCTCAGCGCAGCCTGGCCGAAGGCGATCGCGACTATCTGAGCGCCAACATGGTCCCGGCCTTCAAGTATATGAAGGAGGTCTACGCGGTACGCCAGTTCCAGTTCCACCTGCCGCCCGCCACCTCCTTCCTGCGCGTGCACAAGCCGGAGAAGTTCGGCGATGACCTGAGTAGCATCCGCGCCACCATCATCGAGACCAACCGCAGCCGCGAGCCGGTGCTGGGCCTGGAGAAGGGGCGCGCCGGACTAGGCATCCGCGGCCTCACCCCCATCTTCCACGAAGGCCAACACGTCGGTTCGGTGGAGTTCGGCATGTCCTTCGGCCAGCCCTTCTTCGAGCAGTTCAAGGAGAAGTACGGGGTGGATATCGCCCTCTATCTGCCCGGCGAGGAGGGCTTCAAGCCCTTCGCCGCCACCCGCAAGGACGGCCCCGCCCTGGATGAGGCGCGGATGCACGCGCTGATGAACGGCGAAGAGACGCCTCTGCTGCGTATCGAGCGCGAGGGCACCCCCTACGCGGTGCACACCGAGGTGGTGAGCGACTTCAGCGGCAAACCGGTGGGGGTGATGGAGATCATGCTCGACCGCAGCCACTACGTAGCCAACATCGATTCGGCCCGCAACACCATCATCCTGCTCGGCGTGCTGGCCCTGATCGGCGGCCTGGGCGTGGCGCTGCTTATCGGCCGCTCCATTACCGCGCCGATCAAGCAGGCCATGGAGGCGATGAACGACATCGCCGAGGGCGAGGGTGACCTGACCAAGCGCCTGCCCGCCGAGGGCCGCAACGAGGTCGCCCAGCTCTCCGGCGCCTTCAACCGCTTCGCCGCCAAGGTGCAGACCATGGTCAAGGAGATCGCCGACTCCACCCATCAGCTGGGCAGCGCCGCCGAGCAGATGTCGCAGGTGACCGAGGCAACTAATCAGGGGATCCAGCAGCAGCTCTCCGAGACCGACATGGTGGCCACCGCCATCAACCAGATGACCGCCACCGTGCAGGAGGTGGCGAGCAGCGCCACCAACGCCGCCCACTCCACCCAGCAGGCGGAGCTGGAGGCGGAGAACACCCGCCGGGTAATGGCCGAGACCGTCGCCACCATGAACCACCTGGCCGATGACATGGGCAAGGCGGCCGAGGCCATCACCACCCTGGAGGGTGAGACCGGCAACATCGGCGGCGTGCTGGATGTGATCAAGGGGATCGCCGAACAGACCAACCTGCTGGCGCTCAATGCCGCAATTGAAGCCGCACGTGCCGGTGAACAGGGCCGCGGCTTCGCGGTGGTGGCCGACGAGGTCCGTACCCTGGCCTCACGCACCCAACACTCCACCAGCGAGATTCAGGAGATGATCGAGCGGTTGCAGCAGGGCGCGGCGAACGCGGTGCGGATGATGAGCACCGGCCGCGATCAGGCGGACAAGGCACGCCAACAGGTGGCCGAGGCCGGTGGCTCGCTCGATAACATCAGCCGTTCCATTAACAACATCAACAGCATGAACACCCAGATCGCCAGCGCCGCCGAGGAGCAATCCAGCGTCGCCGAGGAGATCAACCAGAACGTGGTCAGCATCAGCCAGATTGCCGGTAACACCGCGCAGGGTTCGGAGCAGACCGCCGCCGCCGGTAACCAGGTGGCTCAGCTGGCCGAGGAGCTACGACGACAGGTGGGACAGTTCAAGGCATAAAAAAAGGCGGCCCGAAGGCCGCCTTTTTTTTAGGCGCTCATCTCTAACAACATTTTATTCAGCTTGCCGACGACGCTGGCCGGGTCGTCGAGGGTGCCGCCCTCGGCGAGCAGGGCCTGGTCGAAGAGCACCGAGCTGAGGTCGTCGAAGCGACCGCCCTCCTCCCCTTCGAGCTTCTTCACCAGCGGGTGCTCGGGATTGAGCTCAAGAATGGGCTTGACCCCGGGACCGGCCTGACCGACCGACTTGAGGATGCGGTCAAGGTTGGCGCTCATCTCGTGCTCGCCGGTGACCAGGCAGGCGGGGGAGTCGGTGAGGCGGTGGGTGATGCGCACCTCCTTGACCCGCTCGCCGAGGCTGGACTGAACGCGCTCGATCAGCGGCTTGAGGGCCTCGGCCTGCTCCTCCTTGGCCTTCTTCTCCTCATCGCTGTCCAGCTCGCCCAGGTCCAGCTCGCCCTTGGTCACCGACTTCAGCGGCTTACCGTCGAACTCGGTGAGTGAGGAGGCGAGCCACTCGTCGACGCGCTCGTGCAGCAGCAGCACCTCGATGCCCTTCTTGCGGAAGATCTCCAGATGCGGGGAGTTCTTGGCGGCGGCGTAGGAGTCGGCGGTGATGTAGTAGATCGCCTCCTGCCCCTCCTGCATACGCTCGCAGTAGTCGGCCAGGGCGACGTTCTGGGCGTCGTCCTCGTTGTGGGTGGAGCTAAAGCGCAGCAGCTTGGCGATCTGCTCCCTGTTGGCGAAGTCCTCGGCCGGGCCCTCCTTGAGCACCGGGCCGAACTGGCCCCAGAATTCGGCGTACTGCTCGGGCTCGTTCTTGGCCATGGACTCCAGCAGCCCCAGCACCTTCTTCACCGAGCCCGAACGCATGGAGTCGGTGACCTTGTTGTGCTGCAGGATCTCGCGCGAGACGTTGAGCGGCAGATCGTCGGAGTCGATCACGCCACGCACGAAACGCAGGTAGCCCGGC
>JBFFSW010000061.1:0-6999 GCA_041572195.1 Thiohalomonadaceae bacterium
GCACCGAGCAGCCCCTGCAGCTTGTCGAGGCGGAAGCGGTTGGCGGGCAGGGCGGGCTCGCCATCCAGCCACCACTCGCCGTCGTGGCGGGAGAAGCTGATGGTGAAGTCGCCACGCTCCAGTGAAAGCCGATCGATGCTACTGCTATCCAGCGAGCTTAGACGTTGCGCTTCGGGTTCAGGCGGCGGATTCAGCCCCGGCTCAAACCAGGCGATAAGCCCGAGCCCGACAACCAGCAGGGTGAGGCCGATAAGGCCGCGACGGGAACTCAACATCAGCGGCCCCGGCGGCGATACCAGATGAGGCCACCGGCGATGAGCAGCCCCAGCGGCAGGATGATGAGGAAGCCGAAGCCGATGAGGCCGCGGCGCCACGGGCTCATCTCCAGTCGCGGATCGGCCGCCTCGCGCCGAGGTAGGCTGATGAGTTCGTCGTCGTGGGCCAGCCACTCCACCAGCGCGTCGCCCAGGGCCTGGTTGCTCTGGTTACCCAGGTAGGCGTTGCTGAGGAAGTCGCCGTCGCCGATGACGGCGATGCGCTGTTCGTGCCGCTCCTCGCCCTCGACGTGGGCGTGGGGCGGATGGCGGCTGAGCAGCCAGCCGATATCCAGCGGGCCGCCGATCTCGTTCTCGTCCAGGCGCAGCTCACCCTCCAGCTTTCCGCGCTCCACCCAGCTCCCCTCCAGGGTGCGCAGCAGCGGCACCGCGTGCCAGCCATTGGGGGTGTGGCGCAGGGCGGCGGCGAAGGGGAATAGGGTGAGGGTGTCGTGCAGCGAGGCACTGACCAGGTGCTCCGGGTAGTGGACGATCACCGCCACCGCCGGATGTTCGATGCCGAGCTGGCGGGTGGTGGCGTCGACCACGGTGCCGTGCAGCAGCTCCAGCCCCAGGCGCTCGGCCAGCGGTCCCATCCCCTGCGGGCCGTCCGGCTCGGCCAGCCACAGCAGATTGCCGCCGCCCTCGACCCAGTCGCCGATGATGGCGGTCTCGCCCGGCAGCAGGGGGTGGCGCGGCGAGGCGATCACCAGCGCGGAGCAGCCCTCCGGCAGGGGCGATTGGCCGCCGAGCATGCGCTCGGTGGGGTTGACCGCCTCGGCGCTGATGCCGCGCGGGGCCAGCCCCTCGAGCCACAGCCCCAGGTCGTGGTTGGCCTGGCCGTCGGCGCGACGCTCGCCGTGACCGGCGAGGAAGCAGAGCTTGCGCGCGCCGCCGCGGCTCAGGCGCAGCAGGGCGTTGCTGAAGGAGGCCTCGCCGATGCGTTGCAGCTGCTCGTGGCGGCCACGGTGTTCGATCAGCAGCTCGCCGTCGAAGCGGATGTTGAGCTCGCGCAGTCGCTGCGGGTCGCGGTCCGGGTCGATAAACTCCAGGGCGATGTCCGGCTTGTGCTGGCGGTAGCGCTCGATGAGGGTGCGGATGCGCCCACGCATCTCCCCCTGCTCGCGGGCGAAGGCGGTGACCGTCACCGGCCCCTGCATCCGCTCCAGCAGGGCGCGGCTGGGCTCGCTGAGGGTGTGGCGCCCGGCGGCGGTCCAGTCCAGCTGCACCACGTAGCGGGAGCTGAGCCAGCCGAGCAGGGCGCAGGCCGCCAGCAGCAGGACGATGAACAGGCGGCCCTCCAGGCGCAGGCGGCGGCGGAGTTGTTTATTCAGCTCCATCACTCACCCCTTTGCAGCCGCTCGGCGTCCAGGCGGCGTATCGCCAGCGCCAGGAACAGGCCGATGAAGATGAGGAAGTAGGCCAGGTCGGCGCTGCTGAACAGCCCCGAGGCCATGGGCTTGAAGTGGCCGTGCAGGGAGAGCCAGGCGAAGGCGCCCTCGTCGCCGATGGTGTCGAGGATCCACAGCAGCAGCAGCAGGCCGAAGCCGCCCACCGCGGCCACCGCCGGTTGCGCGCTGAGGCTGGAGATGTAGAGCCCGGCGGCGGCGAAGGCGGCCAGCGCCAGCACGGTGGCGAGGATGGCGGCGCCCAGCAGGCCGAAGTCGATGGCGCTCGCGCCGATCAGCGAGAGCGGCATCAGCGCCACCATCGCCGTCATCAGGGCGAAGAAGGCGCAGGCGGCGAGGAACTTGCCCAGCACGATATCGGCCATGGAGAGCGGCGCGCTGATCAGCAGGGTGAGGGTGCCGGCGCGGCGCTCCTCGCTGATCAGGCGCATGGTGATGAGTGGCGAGACCAGCAGCATGATGAAGACCGCGGTGGCGAACAGCGGCGCCAGCACCAGCTCGGTGACCCCCGGCGGGTTCTCGCTCAGGGCCAGCTGCGCCTGCACCCCGGCGTACTCCTCCAGGGCGTTGAGGAAGATGAGCGCGGTGATCAGCTGCACCACCGCCAGCACCGCCCAGGCCAGCGGCGAGAGGAACAGCGAGCGCAGCTCGCGCGAGGCAATGGCGCTAATGCTCATCGGTGAGCTCCAGAAACAGGCTTTCCAGGTCACGGCCCTCGGGGGTGAGTTCCAGCAGACCCCAGTCGCCCGCCACCGCTGCTATGGCCAACGCTTCGGCGGGGGACTCACCCGAGTACTCGATACGGAAGGTCTCCGCCAGGGCCTCGAGGTGCTCCACCCCGGCAATGGCCGTCAGCGCGTCAATGCCGGGAGCCTGGCGCAGACGCAGGCGCAGGCTGCCCCCCTGGCGGCGGCGGCGCAGGCTGTCGATGGACTCGTCGAGGCGTTTCTCGCCGCGGTGGATGATCACCACCCGGTCGCACACCTGCTCCACCTCGGGAAGGATGTGGGAGCTGAGGATCACCCCGTGCTCGTCGCCCAGCTCGCGCACCAGGGCGCGGATCTCGCGGATCTGCTGTGGGTCGAGGCCGACGCTGGGCTCATCGAGGATCACCACCTCGGGGGAGTGGAGGATGGCCTGGGCGATGCCGACCCGCTGCTGGTAGCCCTTGGAGAGGTTGCCGATGAGGCGGCGGCGCATCTCCCCCAGGCCGCAGCGCTCGATGGCGCGCTCGATGGCGGCGGCGCGGGCGGCCTTGGGCAGGGCGTGCAGGCGGGCGCAGTAGGCCAGGAACTCCTCGATGCTCAGCTCAGGGTAGAGGGGCGGTCGTTCGGGCAGGTAGCCGACGCGCGCCTTGGCCTCACGCGGGCGCTCGAAGAGGTCGATGCCATCGATGCGGATCAGCCCGGCGCTGGGGGCGAGGTTGCCGGTGAGCATCTTCAGGGTGGTGGACTTGCCCGCGCCGTTGGGGCCGAGCAGCCCCAGCACCTCGCCGCGGCGCAGCTCCAGGTCCAGGGCGGAGACGGCGACGGTGGCGCCGTAGTGGCGGCTCAGTCGTTCGGCTTGAATCAGGGGCACGGCATCCATGTTGGGGGATTATACGCGGCGTGGGGTAAAATGGCGCCCATGAATCCATCCTGTTCCCCCCTCCTGCTGGGCGTCGATACCGGCGGCACCTTCACCGACTTCGTCCTCCTGCGCGAGGGCCGGCTGGAGGTGCACAAGGTGCTCTCAACCCCCGACGCCCCCGAGCGCGCCATCCTTCAGGGGATCGCCGAGCTGGGCCTTACGGCGGATCTGGCGCGGCTGGCGGTGGTGCACGGCTCCACCGTGGCCACCAACGCCGCGCTGGAGGGCAAGGGGGTGCGCACCGTCTATATCGGCAACCGTGGCCTCAAGGACCTGCTCACCATCGGTCGCCAGAACCGCGCCGAGCTCTACAACCTGCAACCTCAACCCGTTCCACCGCCGGTGCCCGAGGCGCTCTGCCTGGAGACGGGTGGGCGACTGGGGGCCGATGGCGCCGTGGTCGAAGCGCTGAGCGATGAGGAGCTGGCTGAGCTGGCCGCCCAGGTGGCGGCGCTGGAGCCGCGGGCGGTGGCCATCAACCTGCTCTTCTCTTTTCTCGATGAGCGCTTCGAGCGGCGCATCGCCGAGGCCATGCCCGAGGGGGTGTTCGTCTCCCGCTCCTCCGAGGTGCTGCCGGAGATCAAGGAGTACGAGCGCGGCATCGCCACCTGGCTCAACGCCTGGGTGGGGCCGCTGGTGCAGGGCTATCTGCACCGCCTGCGTGAGGGTCTGCCGGGGGCTGGTCTGTCGGTGATGCAGAGCTCCGGCGACACCATCGCCGCCGAACAGGCGGGGCGCTTCGCCGTCAATATGCTGCTCTCCGGCCCGGCGGGTGGCCTGGCCGGAGCGCGCGCGGTGGCGCTCGATGCCGGGTGTGAGCGCTTGCTTACTTTTGATATGGGCGGCACCTCCACCGACGTGGCGCTGATCGACGGCGGACTGCAACTGACCAGCGAGGGGCGCATCGGCCCCTGGCCGGTGGCGGTGCCGCAGGTGGACATGCACACCATCGGCGCGGGCGGCGGCTCCATCGCCTATGTGGACGCGGGCGGCCTGTTGCAGGTGGGGCCGGAGTCGGCCGGGGCCTCACCGGGACCGGCCTGTTACGGCAACGGCGGCGAGCGGCCGACGGTGACCGACGCCAACCTGGTGCTGGGCCGCCTGCTGCCCGATGCCTTCCTCGGCGGCGGCATGCGGCTCGACGTGGAGGCGGCGCGGCGCGCGGTAGCCACGGTCGCCGAACCGCTGGGCCTGGGCGTCGAGGAGGCGGCGGCGGGCATCATCCGCATCGCCAACGAGCACATGGCCCGCGCCCTGCGGGTGATGTCGGTACAGCGCGGCATCGACCCGCGCGGCCTTACCCTGGTCTCCTTCGGTGGTGCGGGTGGGCTGCAGGTGTGCGCCCTGGCCGAGGCGCTGGGGATGGAGCGGGCGCTGGTGCCGATCCACGGCGGCGTGCTCTCGGCCCTGGGGATGCTCACCGCGCCGCGCGGGCGGCAGCTCTCGCGCACCGTGCAGGGGGAGCTGGAGGGGTTCGATGTGGAGGCGATCGAGGCCGGTCTGGCCGAGCTGGAGGCCCACGGCGCCCAGGCCCTGGCCGCCGAGGGGGTGAGCCCCGAGCAGCTGCGCCGCCGCCCCAGCCTGGACCTGCGCTACCGCGGTCAGAGTTACACCCTCAACATCCCCTGGGACGGCGACATCGGCTCCGCCGCCGAGGGATTCCACGCCGCCCACGCCCAGCGCTACGGCCACCGCCTGGAGCGGGCGGTGGAGCTGGTCAATCTGAGGTTGGGGCTGGAGGGGCCGAGCCCGAAGCTGCGCCTGGGAGGCGAGCCGGGGGAGGTAGCGGTAACGGCGCGGGCGGTCTATCGGCGTGAGGAGCTGGCTCGGGGGCAGGTCATCGAGGGTCCGGCGCTGATCACCGAGACCGTCTCCACCACCTTCATCGCCCCCGGCTGGCGGGCGGAGATGCTGGCGGCGGGCTCGCTGTCGCTCACTCGCTGCTGAGGCTGCCCATGGTCTGGTGGGTCCACTCCACCGCCTTGAGGTAGGCGAGGGCGATATCCTCGCCGTTGAGACCACCGGTCTCGAGGTTCGACCACTCCCCCTGCTCGAAATCCATCACCCGGCTAAGCAGCTCGCCCTGCGGGCCGCTACGCTCCAGCAGCGCGGCGCTCAGGTCGCCACTCAGCGGCAGCTGCTCCAGTAGCTCGTCCATCGGCTGGTCGAGCACCGCGTCCAGGGCCGAGAGCAGGCCGACGGTGAAGGCCTGGTCGCGGTCCTGGATCCCGGCGGCGGCGGCCAGCTGCTCGCACATACGGGCGCGGATGAGGCTGGTGCGCATCAGCTCGGGGGACTTGCCCTCGGCGCGGCTCATCATGATCAGACAGACCCAGTTCTTGATCTTCTGCAGTCCCAGCAGCACCAGAGCGCGGCGGATGGACTCCACCTCCTGGCGCACGCCGCTGCCGGCGGAGTTGATGTAGCGCAGCAGGCGGTGGACCAGCGGGCCATCCTGGCTGACCAGCTCCTCCAGCTCGTCCATCTGGGTGTCGGGATTTTGCAGCTTGGCCAGCAGGTTGAGCATCACCAGGCGGTTGTTACCCGCCGATTTGCCCTGCATCACCTGCGGCTTGCAGAAGAAGTAGCCCTGGAAGAGGTCGAAGCCCAGCTCCTTGCAAAGGGCGAACTCCTCGTGGTCCTCCACCTTTTCGGCCAGCAGCTTCTTCTTGTAGGGGCGCAGGATCTCCACCTGGCGGCGCAGACCGTCGCGGTCGTGGGCGCGCAGGTCCACCTTCACCAGGTGGGCCAGCTCCAGCATCGGCTTGAGCTCGTCGCGGTACTCGAAGTCGTCCAGGGCGATGAGGTAGCCCTGCTCGCGGTAGCGCTTGAGGGCGGCCAGCACCTCCGGGTCGGGGGCGATATCCTCCAGCACCTCGATCACCACCTCCTTGGGGGAGAGCGGCATGGGCAGCTCGCCGACCAGGAAGCCGCGGGTGAGGTTGACGAAGGCGGGTTTGTTCTCGAGGACGGTCTTCAGACCCAGCTCGAGGAAGCTGTTGACGATCACCTGTGAGGTGGCGTGGTCGCCGTTGAGGATGGCCGCCTGCTCGTGGTCGCCACCGCGAAACAGCAGCTCATAGGCGAACAGGTCGCCCTTGCGATTGAATATGGGTTGGCGACCGACGTAGACGGTATCCATGGGATATCCCCTTCCCCAGGTGATTAGCTGTGGTTCAAAAGGCCCATCTATGTGCGGGCTATAATCCCAGCATCGTATAGGAAACCGGCCATGTATGTAAGAGAGAGACTACAGGAAACGAAAAAGCCCGGTGCGGGACCGGGCTTTTCGGGTACTGCGGGAAGGGAAGAGCTTACTTGATCTTCGCTTCCTTGTACTCGACGTGCTTGCGCACGACGGGGTCGAACTTCTTCATCACCATCTTCTCGGGGGTGTTCTTCTTGTTCTTGTCGGTGGTGTAGAAGTGACCGGTACCGGCGCTGGAGACCAGCTTAATCTTATCGCGTGCGGACTTTGCCATGATTGCTCTCCTTAGACCTTCTCGCCACGGGCACGCAGGTCAGCCAGGACGGCGTCGATGCCCTTCTTGTCGATGATACGCATCCCCTTGGTGGTGAGACGCAGTTTAACCCAGCGGTTCTCGCTCTCAACCCAGAAGCGATGGGTGTGCAAATTGGGCAGGAAA
>JBFFSW010000062.1:0-6961 GCA_041572195.1 Thiohalomonadaceae bacterium
GTGCCGGGACCGCGCGAGGTGATCACCTTGCCATCACCAACCACCGCCTCACCGGTATAGTCCACATCGGCCAGTCCCTTCTTGTCGAGAAAGCCGGGATAGCTGGTGGCGCGCCGCCCGGCGAGCACCCCGGCGGCCGCCAGCACCGTGGGTGCTGCGCAGATGGCGGCGGTGTAGCGGTCTTCATCCGCCATCTTCTGGATCAGCGCCTGGATGCGCGCATCTTCACGCAGGTGTTGGGCCCCCGGCATACCACCGGGCAACACCAACATGTCGTAATCACGCTTGAGGGCCTCATCCAGGCTGATATCGGGGATAATCACCACCCCACGCGAGCACCTTACCGGCATGACCGTGCTCTCCAACCCGGCGCTCACCACCTCGACCCCGGCGCGCACCAGCAGGTCGATGATGCTTACTGCTTCGAGCTCTTCGCAGCCCTGGGCGAGGGGGACAAGGACGCTTGCCATAGTCGCGGACTCCTCTGTTGGATCAGGCGCGAGACCGGCACCAGCTCCACTCCATGCATCGCCAGGGTCGGGATGAAGGCCTCGAGCGCGCTCAGGGTCTCGCCATAGGGATGGCCGATGGCCAGCGCGTCGCCGTGCTTGAGGGCCACCGCCAGCAGCCGCTGCAACTGGGCGTGGATGGCCTCCGGCTCGCGGCTGTTGTCGATGAAGATATCGCGGGTGGTGACCGGCACCCCCTTCTCCACGGCCATCAGCGGTGCCACGCTGCCGCCGGTGGTGCGGCTATCGACGAAGTAGAGGCCACCGCGTTCAGCCAGCGCCTGCATCAGCCGCCCCATGCTCGCCGAGTTGCGGGTGAGGCGACTGCCCATGTGGTTATTGACGCCACGCACGTGGGGCACGCTCTCCAGGTTGGAGTAGAGGGTGCGGCGCAGGCTCGCCTCATCCATCGCCGTGGTGAGGCCGCCGGGGCCCAGGTCCCAGTCGCTGCGCGCCTCCATCGGCAGGTGCAGCATCACCTCGCGACCCGAGGCGTGGGCCTGCTCGGCGAGACGTTTTCCGTAGGGGGTGTGCGGCAGCACCGAGTAGGTGACCGCCCCGGGCAGGGCCAGGGCCTGACGGCCATAGCCCCAGTGATCACCCAGGTCGTCAATGATGATGGCGATGCGCGGCGGCTGGGCCTGGGCGACGCCGAGAAACAGCGTCAGCAGCAGCCCCAGCACCAGGCCGCGCGTCATATCAACGACCCGCGCCGAGGATGCTCAGGCCGCGCAGCAGGGTGAGGGCCTGGTAGAGGGCGTAGTCGCTGCTGGCCAGCGACTCCTTCGCCTCCTCGGTCTCCGCCTCTTCCTCCTCGTTGCCCTTGTTCGAGGAACGGCCGTTGCCGTTGCTGAGGTGGCCGGAAAGGTCCGCCTCCTTGATCCCCTCGGGGCCGTCATCCTCCAGCGCCGAGACCTGCAGACGCTCGATGGCGATGTCGGGGACGATCCCCTCGGCCTGGATGGAACGGCCGGAGGGGGTGAAGTAGCGGGCGGTGGTGATCTTCACCGCGCTGCCGTTGCTCATCGGGAAGATGGTCTGCACCGAGCCCTTGCCGAAGGTACGGCTGCCCATGATCACCGCGCGGCGGTGGTCCTGCAGGGCGCCGGCGACGATCTCCGAGGCGGAGGCGGAGCCGCCGTTGACCAGTACCACGATGGGGGCGCCACCGGCCAGGTCGTCGGGGGTGGCGTTGAAGCGCAGCTCGGCATCCTCGGCACGCCCCTCGGTGTAGACCACCACCCCCTTCTCCAGGAAGGCGTCGGCCACCGCCACCGCCGCGCCGAGCACGCCGCCGGGGTTGTTGCGCAGGTCCAGCACCAGCCCCTTGAGCTCACCGCCGCTCTCCTCACGCAGCGCCTCGATGGCGCGGCTCAGGTGCTCGCCGGTGTGGGTCTGGAAGCTGGTGATGCGCAGGTAGCCGTAACCCTCGTCGAGGCTGCGGAACTTGACGCTCTTGACGCGGATACGGTCGCGCACGATGGGCACGGTGAGTGGCTTCTCCTCGCCCTCGCGAACGATGGTGAGGATGATCTGGGTGCCGGGCTTGCCGCGCATCACCTTGACCGCGTCA
This sequence comes from Thiohalomonadaceae bacterium, assembly GCA_041572195.1. Classification (GTDB taxonomy): domain Bacteria; phylum Pseudomonadota; class Gammaproteobacteria; order Thiohalomonadales; family Thiohalomonadaceae; genus JBFFSW01. Next base: position 2,083 of record JBFFSW010000062.1, read on the forward strand.
TTGAGGGTCATGCCCTTCACCGGGGTGTCGTCCAGGCGCACGATGAGGTCGCCTGCCTGTACCCCGGCGCGCTGCGCGGGGGTGTCGTCGATGGGGGCCACCACCTTGACGAAGCCGTCCTCCATGGTCACCTCGATGCCGAGGCCACCGAACTCGCCGGTGGTGCCTACCTGCAGCTCCTTGAACTCGTCGCGGTTGAGGTAGGTGGAGTGGGGATCGAGACCGGAGAGCATGCCGCGGATGGCGTCCTCGAGCAGTTGACGGTCGTCCACCCCCTCGACGTAATCAGCCTTCACCTTGGCGAAGATCTCGCTGAAGTTGCGCAGCTCTTCCAGCGGCAGGCCGCCGCCCTGGGCCTGCTCGCCACGCTCGGCCAGCACGCTGGTGCCAACGCTCAGGCCGAAGCCCAGCAGCAGGCCCATGGAGAGGATCAGGAAATTACGGGTTACGGTCTTCATCAACTACTCCTACTAAATGACCGGCCTAGTATGTCGATTCTCGTCGCCGTTGCCAAACGGCCCGCTCAACCTCGGCACCACTGGCGCGGGTCGGTGGGTTTGCCCTGGCGGCGGATCTCGAAATAGAGGGCGCTCTGCTGCTGGCCGCCGGAGTCGCCCACGGTGGCGATCGCCTCGCCCTGCTCGACCCAGTCGCCGGTCTCCTTGTAGAGACTCTGGTTATGGCCGTAGAGGCTCATGTAGCCATCGCCGTGGTCGATGATCAGCAGCAGGCCGTAGCCGCGCAGCCAGTCGGCGAAGGCCACCCGGCCGTGGGAGACGGCACGCACCGCCGCCCCCTCGCCGGCCTTGATCATCACCCCCTGCCAGCGCATCGAGCCGACCTTGCGCGGCTCGCCGTAACGCACCAGCAGCGGGCCACGGGTGGGCCAGCTCATCTTGCCCTTGAGTTCGGCGAAGGGGCGGCGATCGCCCGGCTCGGCGGGGATGTCGGCCAGCGCCTCGGCCAGGCTCTCGAGCAGACCCAGCAGCTCCTTCTCATCCTTCTGCATGCGCTCCAGGCGGCCGCCCTGACTGCTGAGTTCGCGCCTGAGCTCGGCCACCACCTGGGCGCGGTCGCGGCGCGAGGCCTGCAGCTCGCGCTGCTCGGCCAGTTTGGCGTCACGCGCCTCGGCCAGCTTGCGCCGCTCCTCGGCGATGGCCCGCTCCAGGCGCTCCAGCTCGCGCAGGGTCTCCAGCAGGTCGCCGATGCGCTCGGTGCGGGCGCGGTTGAGGTAGTCGTAATAGGTGCTGATGCGGCCAACCACCGCCGGTGATTGCTGGTTGAGGAGGATCTTGAGGTACTGCTGGCGGCCCATGGCGTAGGCGGCGCGCACCTGGCCGCCGAGCATCCGCCGCTGCCCGGCCAGCTCGTCGCGACGCTCGCCCTGCTCGCCGCGCAGCTCCTCCAGGCGCCGCTGGCGCTGCCCCAGCTCATCCTCCAGATCGTCGATACGACGGCTGACCCGGGCGATGCGCCGCTCGGTGTCGCGCAGCTTGCGGCTGAGGCCATCGTAGCGCCCCTGGGTGCGCTCCAGCTCCTTCTGCAGCTGGCCGATCTGCGAGCGCAGGGCCTCCAGTCGCGCCTGCGCCTCGGCCTGCGTCTCGGCCCGGGCCTGAAAGGCGCCGAGCAGCAGCAGCAGGGAGAGCAGCAGGCGCCTCAACACCTCAGCCCTCGGCCTCCGGGGGCTGGTCCGATGCCAGCGAGTGACCGTTCATCTCCGCCGGGATGCCCAGCTCCATCAGGTAGAGCAGGGTGGGGGCGATGTCGGCCAGGGTGCCGCTGGACTCCAGGTAGATCTCGCGCCCACCGACGTAGATGAGCGGCACCGGATTGGTGGTGTGGGCGGTGTGGGCCTGGCCGGTGTCCTCGCCGCGCATCTGCTCGGCGTTACCGTGGTCGGCGGTGATCAGCATCTCGCCGCCGACCCGCTTCATCGCCTCGTCGACACGCCCGATGCACACATCCAGCGCCTCGATGGCCTTCACCGTGGCCTCGAAGTTGCCGCTGTGGCCCACCATGTCGGGGTTGGCGTAGTTACAGATGATGGCGTCGTAATCACCGCCCTCAATGGCCGCCACCAGCTTGTCGGTGAGCAGTTCGGCGTTCATCTCCGGCTGCTCGTCGTAGGTGGCCACCTGCGGCGAGGGGATCAACTCGCGGTCCTCCCACTCGAAGGGCTCCTCGCGGCCGCCGTTGAAGAAGAAGGTGACGTGGGCGTACTTCTCGGTCTCGGCGATGCGCAGCTGACGCATGCCCAGGCCGGAGATGTACTCGCCGAAGACGTTGTTGAGGCGCTCGGGGGGGAAGGCCACCGGCACATCGAACTCGGAGTTGTACTCGGTGAGGCAGACGAAGGCCCCCAGCTGCGGGTTGTTGGTGCGCGGGAAGCTCTCGAAATCGGGTTCGATGAAGGGACGGGTGATCTGCCGCGCGCGGTCGGAGCGGTAGTTCATGAACACCACCACGTCGCCGTCCTTGACGCAGGCGTCCTCGTCGCCGGGGGCCGCCACCTTGGTGGCCTTGACGAACTCGTCGGTCTCGCCGCGACCGTAGGCCGCCTCCAGGGCGCTGACGGCGTCGACCGCCTCGTACTCCGCCTTGCAGCCGGTGATGAGGTCGTAGGCCTCCTGCACCCGCGGCCAGCGGTGATCGCGGTCCATGGCGTAGTAGCGGCCGATGATGGAGGCGATGCGCCCGCTGCCCAGCTCGCGGAACTCCTGATCCATCAGCCGCAGCGACTCGGCGGCGCTCTTCGGCGGGGTGTCACGGCCATCGAGGAAGGCGTGCAGGTAGACCTTTTTCGCCCCGCGCTCCACCGCCAGGCGGGCCATGGCGTGGATGTGCTCCTCGTGGCTGTGCACGCCGCCGGGGGAGAGCAGGCCGAGGATGTGCACCGCCTTTTCATCGGCGATGGCCTTGTCCACCGCGTCGGTGAGGGTGGCGTTGCTGAAGAAGGATCCGGTCTTGATGGCGCGGCTGACGCGGGTGAACTCCTGATAGACCACGCGCCCGGCACCCAGATTGAGGTGCCCCACCTCGGAGTTGCCCATCTGACCACCGGGCAGACCCACCTCGGCGCCGGATGCGCGGATCAGGGTATGCGGGCACTTACTCCACAGCCGGTCCCAGTTGGGGGTGGCGGCGGCATGGATGGCGTTGTACTGGCTCTTTTCGGAGTATCCCCAGCCGTCGAGGACGATCAGGGCCACCGGACGTGGGCGCTCGGTTACGGACATGTGAGTCGATCCAAATCAGCTTGTGTGGAGTTTCGGCCCCTTTGGCCCAATTGCGCAAGGGGTGAAAGGTATTGGTAAATTAGCTTTCACTGATTTACTATATTAGAATACTGCTCTTCTCAAACGCATTAATATTGTATATTGTTTTTTCCGGTATTGGCAGCACCGGACCAATAAGAAAGAATCCCATATGAGCAACTGTTTCGTGGTGCCGCCGACTTCAGGACGGACCGATATGACCGACAGCGAAGACCTTGGCCTGATCTCCCGAGACGAGGATATTGAGCGCGCCTCCCGCTCGCTCAAGGCCATGTCCCACCCCCTGCGTCTGAAGATCCTCTGCACCCTGGGCGACCAGGAGGTGAGCGTGCAGGAGATCGTCGAGCGGGTCGGGACCTCTCAGAGCAACATCTCCCAGCACCTGGCGATCCTGCGCGACAAGGGCATCCTCTCCGCGCGCAAGGACGCCAACCGCGTCTTCTACCGCGTCGAGGACTCCCGCACCCTGCGCCTCATCGGCATGATGCGCGACGTCTTCTGCAGCATGGAGTAATCCTCCCGCGGAACCCGGATAGAAAAGGGAGTGTCGCGGCGGCCCAGTACCGCTCCAGTGCCGCCGCCACCGATTTCACCACAGCATAAGGAGTTGCACCGTGACCGTTGAACGCATCATCCCCGTCGTCGCCGGCCTGTTCGTCATGCTCAGCCTGGCCCTGGGCGTGGAATCCAGCCCCGCCTTCCTGCACAAGAACTGGCTCTGGCTCGCCGCCTTCGTCGGTTTCAATCTCTTCCAGAGCGGCTTCACCCGCTTCTGCCCGATGCAGATCATGCTGCGCAGGGCGGGCGTGCCCAGCGGCCACATCGGCGACTGAACCTCCACGGGGCGGTGCCCGCCGCCCCGCTTTTCTCCCCCCTCTAGGTCCGCGGCGGCGAATGGGGTAATATCGCCCTCTTTCCCTAGCCAAAAGCCCGTTTCCTGACGCCATGCAGCAACTCCTCGAATTCAGCTCCAACCACTGGGACATGGTCCTGGCCCTGGTCATCATCCTGATGATGCTCACCCTCAACCTCTTCGGCGCACGTATGCGCGGCTACCGCGATGTGGCCCCCAGCGAGGCGGTGCGCCTGATCAATCAGGAGAACGCCCAGGTGCTGGATGTGCGCGAGGAGAAGGAGTTCGCCGGTGGCCACATCGTCGACTCCCAGCTGCTGCCGCTGGGCCAGCTCAAGGCTCGCGTAGATGAGCTGGACAAGTCCCGCCCGGTACTGGCGGTGTGCCGCTCCGGCCAGCGCTCCGGCAGCGCCTGCGCCATGCTGCGCAAGGCGGGCTTCGACAACGTCTACAACCTGCGCGGCGGTGTAATGGCCTGGGCCGGCGCCAACCTGCCGCTGCAAAAACCGGCCAAGAACAAGAAGAAGCGCAAATAAGCGCACGACAACCATCCCAAAATCGAGAGTCACTTAGGAGGGGATAAACAAAATGAGCAATCCCGAGGTCGTCCTCTATACCACCGGCATGCTGGCTTTCGGTTGGATCGGCAGTCGGCGTGTCCACGGCGCAGACGACTTTGCCACCGCACGCCGTGGCTACGGCCCCCTCGTCCTGGCGCTGGCCTTTGCTGCCAGCACTGCGAGCGGGGCGA
>JBFFSW010000063.1:0-6904 GCA_041572195.1 Thiohalomonadaceae bacterium
GCTCGACGGGGTGAGCAAACAACCGGAGATCAGCCGTCGCCATGTGGCCGAGATACGGCGTCTGCTCAAGGGCTGACTATAACCCAGTAAATTATTCAGTTATTTACTTGACAGAAATACTTGGTTATCTATAATCACCCTTACAGACATTGGTTACCCCCCAATATCTCCTTCGGAAGGCGCCCCCCGCCTTCCTTTTTTTTGCCCGCCGATCACCAGCCCAGGTCGGGTGGCCCCTGCTCCAGGCGCAGCAGCTGGCCGCGCAGGGTATGGATTTGCTCGTCCCAGTAGGTGGGGGTGTTGAACCAGGGGAAGGCCCGGGGGAAGGCGGGGTCGTCCCAGCGGCGCGCCAGCCAGGCGCTGTAGTGGAGCAGGCGCAGGGCGCGTAGCGGCTCCAACAGGTGCAGCTCGCGGCGGTTAAAGTCGCGAAACTCCTCGTAGCCCTCGATGATCTCCAGCCACTGACCGGTCAGCTCCTTGCCCTCGCCGCCGGTGAGCATCCACAGGTCCTGCACCGCCGGCCCCGTCAGGCAGTCGTCCAGGTCGACGATATGAGCCCCCTCGTCGGTCCAGAGGATGTTGCCGGGGTGGAAATCGCCGTGGATGCGCAAGCGCGCCACCTCTCCGGCGGCGGCGAAGCCCTCGCGCACCGCCCCGAGCATGGACTCGGCCAGGTCGCGGTACTGGGCCTGGTGCTCGGGGGGGACGAAGCCATGATCGAGCAGGTAACGGTAGGCATCCTCTCCAAAGTTGGAGACTTCAAGTCGAATACGGCTATCAAAGGGCCGGGCGGCGCCGACGTTGTGGATGCGGGCGAGGAAGCGACCGAGGCGGTAGAGGGTCTCGCCATCCTCCAGCTCCGGCGGGCGACCGCCGCGGCGCTCGAACAGGGCGAAGCGAAAACCGGCGTGCTGGTGCAGGGTCTCACCGCCCTCATCGGCCAGCGGTGCGACGACCGGGATCTCCGCCGCCACCAGCTCGGCGCAGAAGGCGTGCTCCTCGCGGATCTGCGCCTCGGACCAGCGCCCGGGGCGGTAGAACTTGGCGATGATGAAGCCGCCCTCGGCCAACCCCAGCTGGTAGACCCGGTTCTCGTAGCTGTTGAGCGCCAACAGTCGCCCATCGACGGCGAAACCGGCCCCCTCCACCGCGTCCAGTAGAGTGTCGGGGGTGAGGGCGTCGTAGGGGTGGGCTTGATCGGCGGCCTGGCTGTCCACAGTTATCTCTTACTATCTGATAGATTAGGCGCCCATCTTACACCCCCAGACATAGAGCCACGCCATGCCCAACCCCCTGCTGGAGATGAACGGCCTACCGCCGTTTTCCGAGATTCGCCCCGAACACGTAGAGGCGGCGGTGGATGCCGTGCTCGCCGACAACCGCGCCGCCGTCGAGGCGCTGCTGGCCGACGGCGGCCCCTACACCTGGCACACCCTGATGGCACCGCTGGAGGCGCTGGAGGATCGCCTGGAGCGGCTCTTCTCGCCGGTCTCGCACATGAACTCGGTGGTCAACTCCGAGGCGCTGCGCGATGCCTATAACGCCTGCCTGCCCAAGCTCAGCGAGTACGCCACCGAGCTGGGCCAGAACGCCGCCCTCTACCAGGCGGTGAAGTCGATCCATGAGGGGCCGGAATACGCCCGACTCGACGCCGCCCAACGCAAGGTGATCGACAACACCCTGCGCGACTTCCAGCTCTCCGGCATCGCCCTGGAGGCCGAGGATCAGGCCCGCTTCAAGGCACTGCAACAGGAGCTCTCCCAGCTCACCAGCCGCTTCAGCGACAACCTGCTGGACGCCACCAACGCCTGGAAGAAGCCCGTCGCCGATGAGGCCCTGCTCGCCGGTATCCCCGACTCCAGCAAGGGGCTGATGCGCCAGGCGGCCGAACGCGAAGGCCTGGATGGCTGGCTGCTCTCCCTGGAGTTCCCCTGCTACTACGCGGTGATGAGCTACGCCGACAACCGTGAGCTGCGCGAGGAGCTCTACCAGGCCTACGCCACCCGTGCCTCCGACCAGGGGCCGCACGCGGGAGAGTGGGACAACTCCGAGGTGATGGAAGATATCCTCAAGACCCGCCATGAGCTGGCCCAGCTACTCGGCTACCGCAACTACGCCGAGCGCTCGCTGGCCACCAAGATGGCCGAGGAGCCGCAGCAGGTGCTCGACTTCCTGCGCGACCTGGCCTCACGCTCCATCGACCTGGCCCGTGAGGAGCTGGAAGAGCTCAGGGGCTTCGCCGCCGAACAGGGCTGCGCCGACCTGCAACCCTGGGACGTGAGCTACTACGGCGAGAGACTGCGTCAGGCCCGCTACGCCATCAGCCAGGAGGAGCTCAAGCCCTACTTCCCCGAATCCCGCGTCCTCGCCGGGCTGTTCGCGGTGGTCGAACGACTCTACGGTCTGCGCATCGAGCAGCGCGAGGGGGTTCCGACGTGGCACGAGGATGTGCGCTTCTACGACATCTTCGACGGCTCGGGTGTCATGCGCGGCGGCTTCTATCTGGACCTTTATGCCCGCCCGCACAAGCGCGGCGGCGCCTGGATGGACGAGTGTGTAAGACGCCGCCGCCTGGAGGACGGCAGCACCCAGCTGCCGGTGGCCTACCTCACCTGCAACTTCTCCGCCCCGCTGGGCGATGAGCCGGCGCTCTTTACCCACGACGAGGTGCAGACCCTGTTCCACGAATTCGGCCACGGCCTGCACCACATGCTCACCCGCATCGACTACGCCGGGGTCTCCGGCATCAACGGCGTGCCCTGGGACGCGGTAGAGCTGCCGAGCCAGTTCCTGGAGAACTGGTGCTGGGAGCGCGAGGCCCTGATGCTCATCGCCGCTCACTACCAGAGCGGCGAGCCGCTGCCGGATACGCTGTTCGAGAAGATGACCGCGGCGCGCAACTTCCACACCGGCATGCAGATGGTGCGCCAGCTGGAGTTCGCCCTCTTCGACTTCCGTATCCACCTGGAGTACGACCCGGAGCATGGCGGACGCATCCAGCAGGTGCTGGACCAGGTGCGCGCCGAGGTCTCGGTGATCCACCCGCCCGAGTACCACCGCTTCCAGCACGGCTTCTCGCACATCTTCGCCGGCGGCTATGGCGCCGGTTACTACAGCTACAAGTGGGCCGAGGTGCTCAGCGCCGACGCCTTCTCCCGCTTCGAGGAGGAGGGGATCTTCAACCGTGCCACCGGCGCCGCCTTCATGGAGAACATCCTGGAGATGGGCGGCAGCGCCGAGCCGATGGAGCTGTTCACCGCCTTTCGCGGGCGCAAACCCAGCATCGACGCGCTGCTGCGCCACAGCGGCATCAGCGCCGGCTAGAGGCTTGCGCCTAAAGGGAAATCCTCTTAACGTGGCTGAAACGATAAATTCAGGACAAGGAGTCCGCCGATGTATCAGCCACTGAAAGAACCCGCCACCCTGAGCCACGTGCTCGACAACGGTTTCCGCCTCTTCGGCGCCGCCTTCAGTCGTGTCTGGGGGCTGGCGCTGCTGGGGGCGCTGCTGCCGCTGCTGGTCTTCCTCCCCCTCGGCCTCTTCGGCGCCGCGATGGGGCCTCAGTTCGGCGGAGGCCTCACCCTCCTCATCATCCCCCTGGCTATCCTGGCCTTCGCCGTCAGCATCGGCTGCATGGGCGCCATCATCGCCCGCCTCGACGCCGTCGCCCAGGGTCGCGAGCTGGGCTTCGGCGAGGCGCTGAAACTGGGGATACGGCGCAGCCCGATACTCTTCGCCAGTATCTTCGTCTACATGCTGGTGGTGATGGTGGGCATGCTGCTGCTGATCATCCCCGGCATCTACCTGATGATCAGCCTGATGCTCGGCACCTACCTCATCATGGTGGAGGGGCGTGGCCCCATCGAGGCGCTGCAGCGCAGCCGCCTGCTGGTACAGGGCAACTGGTGGCGCACCATGGCGGCGCTGATGGTGCCCATGGTGCTGATGATGACGGTGATGGGCCTGGCGCAGATGCTGGTGGTGATGATCTCCGTGCCCTTCGGCCAGGAGGCGATGGCCGCCACCATGCTCATGAGTCAGGGGCTCAACATCATCGTCCAGGTGGTCGCCACCCCGCTCATCTACGCCCTGGTCCTGGCCCTCTACTACGACCTGCGCCTGCGTAAGGAGGGGGACGACCTGGAGGCGCGTATCGGCGAGGCCGAAGAGGGCTCCATCAGCGCCTGATCTCACGCCATGACCCGGTATCTCTCTCTAGCGGCGCTGCTGCTTATCCTCAGTAGCGCCGCAAGCGCCGACGAGCGGCAACTCCACAGCTGCATCAAGCTGATCATCGCGGTGGAGGAGCCCGCGGAGATGGACACCCCGCGCGACATCTACCGCGACTGCCCCCACCTGCCACCATTGTTCGATCTGGCGGCACCACTAGGCATCGAGCTTCCTGAGGGTGGCGAACTCACCCTCTCCCAGCTGCTGGATATCCGCGACGCCCTGGATAGCCGCCACCAGCCCACCACCTCCCCTCTGGACGAGAGCCGCCTCCAGGCACTGCTGGCCGAGACCCTGGTCAACGTCGAGCCCAGCCTCTGGGAACGCTTCATGGAGTGGCTCAACGACTGGTTCATCGAGGAGAAGAAGGAGAACGGGCTCCCCGAGTGGCTGGAGTGGCTCAACAAGCTCGATATCAGCAGGGAGCAGAGTCAGTTCATCTTCAACCTCTCCCTCGCCCTGCTGGTGTTGATGGCCCTGGGCATCCTCTTCAACGAGTTGCGCCGCCTGCCGCTGAGCCGCGCGGCCCGCGCCCAACGCAGAAAGGGCGGCGGGGCGGACGCGTCCCCGGCGGACACCCTCCCTGACTGGTCCCACATCCGCGCCCTGCCGCCGCGCCAACAGGCCGCGGCGCTGCTGCGCCATCTGCTGCGGCTGATGCAGGAGCGGGAACTGCTGCCCGACCCACGCGCGCGTACCGCCAACGAGTGCGTGAGCGCCGTCGGCAAGACCCTGCCCGAGGCCCGCCCCGCCTTCGCCCACGTGGCCGAGGCGGCCGACCGAGGCCTCTTCGGGCGGGAGCAGCCGCTGATCGACGAGGCGCTGCTCGCCGAGGCCGAGGCGCTGCGTGATCGGCTGCGTGGGGAGGGACGATGAACGACCGCCTCGTCAGTCTGGCCGGGGCCCTGCTCTCGCTGCTGCTGGTCTACACCCTGCTCAACCCCAACGCCGCGCCCGAGGAGGAGCTCTCCCGACCCACCAGCATCGAGCGTGGCGTCCACGGCCTGGCCGGGCTGTACGCCTGGCTGGGTGAGAACGGCGTAGCCACCTACTCCCTGCGCCACCGCTACGACCAGCTGGCGCTGCTGCCGGATCTCCCCGCCCAGGGCAACCTGATGATCCTCAGCCACCCGGCGCGCTATACCGCCAACGAGGAATCCCTCGCCGCCCTCGACGACTGGCTGAGGCAGGGCAATGACCTGCTGCTGCTGGTCGCCCTCAGTGACGCCCCGCAATGGTCCGACCCCAGCCACGGCGACTATGACGAACTGGAACCGCTGGGGATCACCCTGCACAGCCACGACGACATCGAAGAGGAGGCCGACGAGACCGTGCTCCAGTCATTGCGTCCGGTGAGTGAGCTGCCGCTGCTGGAGGGGGTGCGCGAGGTACAGGCCGAATGGCATCCCCAACGCAAGCGCCACTGGCACCCCTACGGCGACGAGACCCGCCCGCTGCCCCTGCCGCTGCTGGAGGACGCCGAGGGGGAGCCGGTGATGTGGCGCTTCCGCCACGGCGAGGGGCGCATCTGGCTCAGCGCCCACGCCGACCTTTTTAGCAACGCCATGCTCGGGCGCGGCGACAACGCCCGCCTGCTCTCCAATCTGGTCGGCGCCGCGCTTGCCGACGCGGGCGTGGTGATCTTCGATGACCGTAGCCACGGTCTGTTCGCCATCGACGACCCCGAGGGCTTCTATCAGGACCCGCGCCTGCACCACACCGCCTACTTCATCTTCGCCTTCTGGCTCATCTACGTGCTGGGCTACAGCAACCGCCTGCTCAAGCCGCGGCGGCGCGCACCCATCCCCTCCCCCGCCGACGAGGCGCGCGCGGCGGCCGGTTTCCTCGCCCGCCGCCTGCACAGCTCGGCGGCGGCGGAGCTGATGCTGCGCCGCTTCTTCGACGAGCTGCGCGGCCAGCGGCGCATGAGTCGCAACGGCCAGCCGCTATGGTCCGAGCTGGCTGGCGACGGCCGCATCCCCGCGCCCCTGCTTCAGGGGCTGCGTAAACACCATCATCGCGCCGAGTCCGGGCGCCGCTGCGACCTGGGCAAACTTCAGGCGCTCATCCACGAAATCAGGAGTCGACTGCAATGAACTCTCCGGCACAACAACTGGCCGATCACATTCAGGGGCAGCTGCGCCAGGCGCTGTTCGGCCTCGACGAGGCGACCCACGGTCTCTCCCTGGCGCTGCTGGCCGGTGGTCACGTCCTGCTCCAGGGCGTGCCCGGCCTAGGCAAGACCCTGCTGGCCAAGCAGTTCGCGGTGGTGATCGGCGGCAGCTTCAAGCGCGTGCAGTGCACCGCCGACCTGATGCCATCGGACATCACCGGCATCCACGTGCTGCGCGATGGCGGCTTCGAGTTCGCCCCCGGACCGCTGTTCGCCGACGTGGTGCTGGTGGATGAGATCAACCGCAGCGGCCCCAAGACCCAGAGCGCGCTGTTGCAGGCGATGGAGGAACGGCGGGTGAGCATCGATCGTGAGACCTACCCGCTGGCCGACGACTTCCTGCTGCTGGCCTCGCAGAACCCCGCCGACTTCGAGGGCCCTACATTTGCGGAGCGAGCGGCATCACACGACGCCGAAGATCGCTTCGTCGCAGACAATTACTCCGACGCCAAGCGGGCGAAGCTCTTCTCGGCGATGGTGCCCAAAGAGCTGGGAGGTGGA
>JBFFSW010000064.1:0-6835 GCA_041572195.1 Thiohalomonadaceae bacterium
GAGCGGCGCGGTTACCGCTTCGACCGTAGCAAGATCATCAACCGTCCCGGACGCAAGACGATCCCGGTCACCCGTGGTCAGATCGATTACGAAAGCGAACATTTGCGTAAAAAACTTCAGCAACGCGACCCGGAGCGACTCGCCGAGCTGCCCGGTCAGGGGCAGGTGGAACTCCACCCGCTGTTCGTGCCGGTGGACGGTCCGGTCGAACCCTGGGAGGTGGTGTAAGCGTGAGCATGGAAAACGGCAACCTGTTCGATGCCATTCCCGCCGAGCTGCCGGATGAGCGCTTCGAGGCGCTGCTCGAGCGGCCTGGGTTGCGCCTTGAACGGATCCTCTCGCGCGGCCATGCCACCGCGGAGGGAGAGTGGTACGACCAGCAGCGCGACGAGTGGGTGCTGCTGCTTCAGGGTGAGGCGGGGTTGTTGATCGAGGGAGAGGAGCGGCCGCGCCACCTGCATGCCGGTGATTACCTGCTGCTGCCTGCCCACCGTCGCCATCGGGTGGAGTGGACATCGGGCGATGGCTGTATCTGGTTGGCGCTGCATTTTGATGGGGTGTGAAGAAGGCCATGAGTGATACCTGTTACAACGACCGCTTCGGCGGCATCGCCCGCCTCTACGGTGAGGCGGGCGCCGAGGCGTTGCGCGCGGCCCACGTCTGCGTGGTGGGGGTCGGCGGGGTCGGCTCCTGGGCGGCGGAGGCCTTGGCCCGTAGCGGCGTTGGCGCGCTCACCCTGATCGATTTGGATGACATCGCCGAGAGCAACACCAACCGCCAGTTGCACACCCTCACCGAGACCCTGGGTCGCCCCAAGGTGGCGGTGATGGCCGAGCGCATCCGGGGCATCAACCCGGAGTGCCGCTGCGAGGTGATCGACGACTTCGTCTCCGAGCAGACCCTGGATGATTTTCTCGGTCGCGGCTATGACTACGTCATCGACGCCATCGACGGGGTGATGCACAAGAGCGCGCTCATCGCCCACTGCAAGCGCAACAAGATCCCGCTGATCACCACCGGTGGCGCGGGCGGGCTGACCGACCCGACGCGCATCGAGATCGCCGATCTCAGCCGTACCCACAACGACCCGCTGGCGGCCAAGGTGCGCTCGCGCCTGCGCCAGCGCTACGGCTTCAGCACCAACCCCAAGCGCCGCTTCGGTATCGACTGCGTGTTCTCGCCGCAACAGCCGCTCTACCCCCAGGGGGACGGCACGGTGGCCCATCGCAAGCCCGACACCTCAGGGGTCACCCTGGACTGCAACTTCGGCTATGGCTCGGCCACCGTGGTCACCGGCAGCTTCGGCTTCGCCGCCGCTGCGCGGGTGATCGACAAATTGATCGAGAGGGCGCATCGCCTGGCATGCTGAGGTGTCACTGCGTGACTGGCTCCACATCCTTTCTTAAGCTTGCCGTGTTAAGCTTTGCGAACTCCCCCCCCTGATTAAACAAAATGCGGATAAATCCATGAGCAAGACCCATGCCCTGCACTGGCGCCGGACCAAGATCATCGCCACCCTCGGCCCCGCCAGCCGTGAACCTAAACAGATCGAGTCGCTGATCAAGGCGGGGGTTAATGTCTTCCGCTTCAACATGTCCCACGGCGACCACGAGCAGCACCGCGAGAACTTCGTGCGGGTGCGCGAGGCGGGCGAAAGGCTCAACGCGCACGTAGCGATTCTCATGGACCTGTGCGGGCCGAAGATTCGTGTCGGCCTGTTCAAGGAGGGTCAGATCGAACTCAAGGCGCGCCAGCGGGTCACCGTCACCACTCGCAACGTGATCGGCGAGCCGGGGCTCATCCCCAGCCAGTACCACCAGTTGCACAAGGACGCCAAGGTCGGCGAACGGGTGCTGCTCGATGACGGCAATCTGGAGCTGGTGATCGAGGCCATCGACGGCACCGAACTCACCTGCAAGGTGGTCTACGGCGGCATCCTCAAGGACAAGAAGGGGATGAACCTGCCCGACTCCGACCTCTCGGTGCCCGCCTTCACCAAGAAGGATAAGGAGGACGCCGCGCTGGCCGCCGAGCTGGGCGCCGACTTCCTCGCCCTGAGCTTCGTGCGCAACGCCGGCGACGTGCAGAACCTGCAGCGCTTCATGAAGCGTCAGGGGCGCGAGATCCCCATCGTCTCCAAGATCGAGAAGCCCGAGGCGGTGGAGAACATCCATGAGATCCTCGAGGTCTCCTACGCCATCATGGTGGCCCGCGGCGACCTGGGCATCGAGCTGCCCGCCGAGCGGGTGCCGCTGATCCAGAAGGACCTGATCCAGCTGGCGCGCAGCTACCTGCGTCCGGTGATCGTCGCCACCCAGATGATGGAGTCGATGATCACCAACTCCCGCCCGACCCGCGCCGAGGTGGGCGATGTGGCCAACGCCGCCGCCGCCGGCACCGACGCGGTGATGCTCTCCGGCGAGACCGCCGGCGGTAAATACCCGCTGAAGACGGTGCAGGCGATGGACAAGGTGCTGCGCGAGATGGAGGGCTACCAGTGGTCGCGTGGCCGCTTCGGCGACGAGCTGGACGACGTGCGCAGCTTTGAGGCGCTGCCGCTGCGCAAGGGTGTGGCGCACGCGGTCACCGCCCTGGCCGACGACCTCAAGCTGCAGGGGATCATCATCCCCACCCGCAGCGGTACTACCGCGCAGATCATCGCCGCCGACCGCCCCACCGCCCCCTGCATGGGGGTGAGCAGCAGCGAGGCGGTGTGCCGTCGCCTGGCCCTGCACTGGGGCGTGGTGCCGGTGCATGCCGAAGAGGACGAGAGCCACGACTGGCACGAGCTGAGCGTGCACATCGCCCGCGACTACAAGCTCACCCACAGCGGCAACACTGTGTTGCTGGTCTCCGGTTTCCACGAGCCGCCGCAGAAGAGCGAGCCGGTGATGAAGCTGATTCAGCTGTAGCGGGGTATAATCCCGCACTAACAACAAAAACAAGCGAAAGGGAAGGAATGATAGGGAGAGGTTACAGGCTTATTCCTCTTTTGGGCGTGCTGCTGCTGTCCGCCTGCGGCAGCGGCGAGGAACGATCCTACCGGGTCGACTACAGCCCCGAGCCACCGGTGCGCGGCGGCCTCTACACCTTCTCCGTCCACCCCCTGCACAACCCCCAGCGCTTGCACGAGGTGTTCGCGCCGCTGATGCACTATCTCAGCCGCAACATTGAGGGGGTGGAGTTCCGCCTGGAGGCCTCGCGCAACTACGCCGCCTACAACGCCAAGCTCTATGCCGCTCAGCATCACTTCTCGCTGCCCAATCCCTACCAGACCCTGAAGTCGCTGGAGCACGGCTATCACGTCTTCGGCAAGATGGCTGACGATGAGAATTTCCGCGGCATCATCCTGGTGCGCCGTGACTCCGGCATTAGGGAGCCCTCCGACCTCAAGGGCAAGACGGTGAGCTTCCCCGCGCCCACCGCCCTGGCCGCCACCCTGATGCCGCAGTACTACTTGCACAGCCATGGTCTGGACGTGAACAGCGATATCGACAGCAACTACGTCGGCTCGCAGGAGTCCTCGATCATGAACGTCTTCCTTGGCAACAGTGCCGCTGGTGCCACCTGGCCGCCGCCCTGGCGGGCGCTCTCCGCCGAGCGCCCGGAGCTGGCCGAGCAGCTGGAGGTGGCCTGGCAGACCGAGTCCTTGCCCAACATCGGCTTGGTTGTACGCGAGGATGTGCCGGAGGCACTGGTGCAGCGGGTGGGATCGCTGCTCTTCTCGCTACACGAGAGCGAGGAGGGGCGTGCCATCCTCGAACGGATGCGGCTGTCTCGCTTCGAGCCCGCTGATGACGAGCACTATGCACCGGTGCGTGAATTTCTCGAGCGCTTCCGCGCCGAGGTGAGGGCGGTCGAATGAGCTGGCTGAGTTGCATCGTCGGCTTCTGTTCCAACTCCATCCGCCGTCGGCTGGTGCTCGGCATCGCTCTGGTCCACGCGGTGTTGATGACCGTCTTCGTCTACGACATGGTGCAGCGCCAGCACGAGTTCCACGGTGAGCAGAGCATCGCCCAGGCGATGAGTCTGGCCGAGACCCTGGCGGCGGGCAGTGTCTCCTGGGTGCTGGCCGATGACATCGTCGGCCTGGAGGAGGTGCTGGGTTCGCTCAAGAAGCAGGATGGCCTGCGCTACGCCATGCTGCTCTCTCCGGAGCTGCGGGTGCTTAGCCACACACTGAGCAGCCAGCAGGGGCTATACACCAGCGATTCGATCAGCCGAAGGCTGCTGACCGCCGAGGGCAATACCCTGCTGCATAATGGCTATGAGCTGATCGACGTGGCTGCCCCGGTGCGCGCCAATGGCGAGATCGTCGGTTGGGCGCGTATCGGCCTGGACCAGACCCGCGCCCACAATGCGCTGGCGGTGATCAGCCGTGATGGGGTGATCTACACCCTCATCGCCATTCTCATCGGCACCATTATCGCCATCCTCATGTCGCGCGGCATCACCGCCGACCTGCAGCGCCTGGTGAACGCCGCCGACGCCTTCCGCCGCGGCGAGCGCAGCCAGCGGGTCGGTCTCAAGCGTCGCGACGAGGTGGGCAATCTGGCCTCGGTCTTCGACCTGATGCTCGGCACCATCGAGGCCGAGGAGCGGATGAAGGAGGCGGCCCGCCAGGAGCTGGAGCACAACCGCGACCGTCTGGAGGAGGAGGTGAACCGGCGCACCGAGGCCCTGCAGGAGGCCAACCGTGAACTGGAGTCCTTCAGCTACTCCGTCTCCCACGACCTGCGCTCGCCACTGCGCGGCATCAACGGTTTCAGCCAGCTGTTGGTGAACAACTATTCCGAGCAGATCGACGACACCGGTCGCGACTACCTGCAGCGCATCCTGCGCGCCAGCAACCACATGGGCGACCTGATCGACGAACTGCTGGCGTTGGCGCGGGTCTCGCGCTGCGAACTCCAGCGTCGCCCGGTGGCGATGGGCAAGCTGGCCGAACGCGGCATCGAGCGCTTGCGCGAAGCCTACCCCGAGCGCGAGGTGGAGGTGATGATCGGCGAGATGCCGGAGGTGAACGCCGACCCCACGCTGATGGGGGTGGTGCTGGACAACCTGCTGGGCAACGCCTGGAAATTTACCGCCGGACGCGAGGACGCACGCATCGAGATGGGCTGTCGGCACAAGCGCGAACAGTGCATCTACTACGTGCGCGACAACGGCGCCGGCTTCGACATGCGCTACGTCGACAAGCTCTTCGGCATCTTCCAGCGGCTGCACAATGCCGAGGATTTCGAGGGTACCGGCGTCGGTCTGGCCACGGTGCAGCGCATCCTCCACCGCCACGGTGGGCGCATCTGGGCCGAGGCCGAGGAGGGCAAGGGGGCCACGTTTTACTTCATCGTTCCCGACGAGGCATAAAAAAGGCGACCGCTGGGTCGCCTTTTTCATCTGCCGCTTAAGGCTTAGTGCTGGTGACCACCCGGCCCATGCACGTGGCCGTGCTCCAGCTCCTCCTCGGAGGCATCGCGCACATCCACCACCTCGACGGCGAAGTTCAGGTGCTCACCGGCCAGCGGGTGGTTGCCATCGACGGTGACGGTCTCGTCGGTCAGCGCGGTCACCACCACCGACACCGGGCCGTGGTCGGACTGGGCCTGGAAGTGCATACCCACCTGGATGTCATCCACACCATCGAAGGCGCTGCGCGGCACCTCCTGAATCATCTGCTCGTGACGCTCGCCGTAGCCATCCTCCGGGGCCACGCGCACGTCCAGCTTGTCACCCACGCTCTTGCCCTCAAGGGCGCTCTCCAGCCCGGCGATGATGTTGCCCGCGCCGGCCAGGTAGGGCAGCGGCTCGCGACCCTCGGAGGAGTCGATCACCTCACCGGCGTCGTTGGTGAGGGTGTAGTGGATGGAGACCACCTTGTTGTCGGAAATCTGCATGATGAAACCTTATGGATTGGCGTGTGTAGCGGGACATGGTAACCGCTGGGCACTCTGCTTACAAAAAGCGGTTCAGGAGACCGGTCCCGCCAACCAGCGCCTTCTCTCCGCCTCGGGAAACTTTTCGATGGCGTATCTGAGGGTGGTGCGTGCCAGTCGCGGGTAGTGGCGTCGCAAAAAGTCACGCTCCCGCCCACCGTCTCGCTTGCCCAGTTCGCGCAGCATCCAGCCCACCGCCTTGTGGATCAGGTCATGCTCGTCATCCAGCAGCAACTCGGCGATCCGTTCGGTGGCCTCCAGCTCGCCGTCCTTGATGTAGGTGAAGGTGGCGATGATGGCGATGCGCCGCTCCCAAAGTGACTTTGATCGGGCCAGTTTTTCCAGCGGCCTTTTCGAGCGCCCGCGCAGCCAGGTGCCGACGATGTGTTCGGCGCTCACATCCACCAGGTCCCAGTTGTTGATGTGGGTGGTGTTGGCCAGATAGGCCTCGTTGATTCGTCGTTGTTCCTTATCGTCTGCACGGGGGAAACGCCCCACCCAGATGAGCAGCGCCAGCAGCCGCTCCTCATGGATGGGGGAGCGCAGCAGGCTGAGGCAGCGCTCATGGGACAGCCCCTGGAAGCTTCGCGCCAGTTGTCTCAAGGCGGGCACGCGGATGCCGATGAAGCGGTCTCCCTCGGCATACTCGCCGGGTCCGCTCTTGAAGAAACGGCTCAGCTCCGCCACCCGTTGCGGTTCGGCCACCTCGTCCATGGCCGCACGCACCGCCTTGAGGGTGGGTTTATCCCGTTCGCTCTTCATGCTCGTCCCCTCTTTACATGTGCTACGAATCAGCTAACCTAATCTATCCTTGTAGGACAAACACCTACGCTGTAGGCAGGCCGACGACATGGACGACAAACACAAACAGGCGGCGATGAACGCCCTGGGCAAGCTCCACC
>JBFFSW010000065.1:0-6831 GCA_041572195.1 Thiohalomonadaceae bacterium
CGGTCCGCCCCTTCCTCAAGTGGGCGGGCAACAAGTTCCGCATCATCGACAAGGTGAGGAACAAGCTCCCCCGCGATGCGAGCCACCAGCGACTGGTGGAGCCGTTCGTCGGCTCCGGCGCGCTGTTCCTCAACAGCGACTACGACGCCTACCTGCTCAGCGACAACAATCCCGACCTCATCAACCTCTACACCATCCTGCGTGACGATGGCGCCGAGTTCATCGACTCGCTACGCCCCTACTTCGACGGCAGCCACAACAACGAGGCGAAGTACTACGAACACCGCGAGACCTTCAACATGGACGGTCCCGCCAACCCCTACCTGCGCGCCGCACTGTTCATCTACCTCAACCGCCACGGCTTCAACGGCCTCTGCCGCTACAATGCCAAGGGCCGCTTCAACGTCCCCTTCGGCCGCTACAAGCGACCCTACTTCCCGCGCGATGAGATGCTGGCCTTCCACCGACAGGCCCAGCGCGCCGAATTCGTCACCCAGTGCTTCAGCGAGACCATGAGCGCCAGCCGCGCGGGCGACGTGATCTACTGTGACCCGCCCTACGTGCCGCTCTCCAGCTCCGCCAACTTCACCAGCTACAGCGCCGGTGGCTTCTCCATGGAGCAGCAACGACAACTGGCCGAGCTGGCCCGCGCCAACGCCGACAACGGCGTGCCGGTGCTCGTCTCCAACCACAGCACCGACGAAAGCCGCCGCCTCTACCGCGACGCCGGCGCCGACAGCTTCAGCTACTTCAGCGTCCAGCGCACCATCAGCTGCAAGGGTCAGAAGCGCGGCAAGGCCGGTGAGCTGCTGGCGTTGTTTGCCTGAGCACCACGCTCTACACCCCCCACATAAGAATGGTATGATTCCATGTCGGCTATGCCCTACGCGGCTGTAGCCCAAACTCCGATAGCGCCCACCAAGGAATGACGAGGCATGAACGCCCCGGTAGAGGACCTGTACATCGGCCGCCAGCCCATCTATGACCGCGACCTCAGCGTCGTGGCCTATGAGCTGTTGTTCCGCGATGACCAGGAGAACCGCGCCGAGTTCGACGACGGGGACTACGCCTCCACCCAGGTGATCATCAACACCTTCATGGAGCTGGGGCTGGAGAACATCGTCGGTAGCAGCCCCGCCTACATCAACCTGCCGCGCGCCTTCTTCACCGGCGAGCACCCGCTGCCCTTCACCAGCGAGCAGGTGGTGCTGGAGCTGCTGGAGGACGTGGCCGCCGACCCGCTCACCCTCAGTGGCCTGGCACGTCTGCGCCACGAGGGGTTCAAGGTCGCCCTGGATGACTTCGAGCACGAGGAGGCTCGTCTGGAGCTGCTCGATCACGCCGACGTGGTCAAGGTAGACCTCTCCATCACCGACATGGCTATCCTGCCCGAACGCCTGGCCGACTATCAGCAGCGCGGCCTCAAGGTGCTGGCGGAGAAGGTGGAGAGTCAGGAGGATTACCAGCGCTGCCATGAGCTGGGCTTCGACCTGTTCCAGGGCTACTTCTTCTGCGAGCCGAAGATCATCCGCGGCAAGCCGCTGCCCAGTAACCGCCTCTCGATCATGAACCTGCTGGCCAAGGTGCAGGACCCCAAGGTGCAGGTGGCCGAGCTGGAGTCGCTGATCAGCAAGAACCTCACCCTCAGCTACCGCCTGCTACGCTACATCAACTGCGCCACCTTCGCCCTGCGCCGTGAGGTGGACTCCATCCACCAGGCGATCCTGCTGCTGGGGCTGATCAACATCAAGAACTGGCTCAGCCTGATGCTGATGAGCAAGGGCGGCGCCGACAAGCCGCGCGAGCTGATGACCACCGCCCTGCTGCGCGCCCGCTTCTGTGAGCTGCTGGCCGCCGAGCGCCGCGGCCTCAACCGCGAGCAGGCCTTCACCGTCGGCCTCTTCTCGGTGCTCGACGCGCTGATGGACCAACCCATGGACGAGCTGCTCGACGCCATGCCGCTGTCCACCGAGATCAAACTCGCGCTGATCGACCACGAGGGGGAGCTGGGGCGACTACTGGCCGGGGTCACCGCCTACGAGCGCGGCGACTACACCGGACTCAAGCAGATGGGGATCGACATCAGCGGCTACCGCGGCCACTACCTCGAGGCCATCTCCTGGGCCGACGAGGCGACCCGTACCCTCTACGAAAAACCCCAGACCTAATCCAGGGCCAGCAACTCCCCATCGCGCCGCCGGAATAGCCGCGGCCCATCGCCATCGTCACAGGCGCCGAAGAGAAACGGCGCGCGAATCTCACGCAGCTCGAAGCGCAGGTCGGAGAACCAGAGGCAGCGCCCCTCCTCGCGATCCTCCACCTCGAACAACCGTGGCAGGCTCAGAAAACGGCGCGTCGGGGCGAAGGCCTCGCTCTCCCACAGCTCGCGGGCCTCATCTCCCCCCTCGCCAAAGAGGCTGCTGGACTCCCAGACCAAGTCATCGGCCGGATGATAGAGCGCCCACATCTTCGAGAGCATGCCCGCCTCGTCGGCCACCGCCTCCGGCACCCGATCCCGCTCCAACCCCAGGTAGGCGACGCGATAGGCCTCGCCATCGCGGGCGATGAGCTTCCAGTGGAAGGGGGAGAAGGGCTGAGCGAGTACGCTGATCTCGCTGCCCGGACCCAGCTGCTCCCTGGCCGTCTCCATCGCGCTCCACCACATGGCCCCGAGAAAAATCTGGTAGGCCAACAACGCGAAGAGCGCGGCGCGTGCGCGGGCGGTGATCAGACCGATGATCAAAATGCCGCTGAAGATGGGGTCGATGATGAAGGTGGTCGACCAGCTCGCCTTCCAGTCACTGACCGGGGCCAGCACCTGGGTGCCAAAGGAGGTCACCGCATCGAAGGCGATGTGCAACAGGATCGCCAGCGAGGCGAGCAGGAAATAATCACGCCACGCCGCCGATCCGCGCCGGTGCACCAGCGCGAAGATCAGCGACAGCAGCCAGGCCCACAGCGGCAGCAGGATCAGCGAATGGGTCACCCCGCGATGCAGGTTCAAAAAGGTCAGCGGGTCGGTGAAAAACCGCAGAATGAAATCGACATCGGGAAAGGCCCCGGCGATGGCCCCCACCCACAGCGCCCGGCGGGGGCCGAGCAGGGTCTTGTCGGCCAGGGCCCGGCCCAGGAGGGCGCCGCCTAGGGTGTGGGTTAGGGTGTCCATGGCCTAGCGTCCGGCGCGCACCAAACCACCCAACCCCGCCTCCTCCAGCGCCCCATTGAGCATCATCCGCACCTGGGTGCTGTTCTCCAGGTTGAGGGCTTCGGCCAGCAGTTCGCGGGCCTCTTTCTGGCTGAAGCTGCGGATCACCCATTTGATGCGCAGCAGGCTGGAGGCGCTCATGCTGAGGCTGTCGATGCCCATGCCGAGCAGGAGGATGGCGGCGGCGGGGTCGCCGGCCATCTCACCACAGACGCTGACCGGCTTACCCTCCGCCTTGCCCGCCAGGACCACCTGGTGGACGGCGCGCAGCACCGCCGGGTGCAGGGCGTCGTAGAGGTCGGCGACGCGGGCGTTGTTGCGGTCCACCGCCAACAGGTACTGGGTGAGGTCGTTGCTGCCGATGGATAGGAAGTCCATGCGCTGGGCAAGTTCGCGCGCCTGGAACACTGCCGAGGGGACCTCGATCATGGCGCCGACGCGGGGCATGGCGCAGGCCATGCCCTCCTCGTCCAGCTCGATGCAGGCGCGGCGGATCAGCGCCAGCGACTCCTCCACCTCATCGAGGCTGGAGATCATCGGCAGCAGCAGCTGCAGGTTGCCCAGCCCGGCGTCGGCCTTGAGCATGGCGCGGATCTGGCCGATGAAGATCTCCGGGTGGTCGAGGGTGATACGGATGCCACGCCAGCCGAGGAAGGGGTTGTCCTCGACGATGGGGAAGTAGGGCAGGGCCTTGTCGCCACCGACGTCCAGGGTGCGCATGGTCACCGGGCGCGGGGCGAAGGCCTCCAGCACCTGGCGGTAGATCTCCGCCTGCGAGGCCTCGCCGGGGAAGCTCTCGCGGATCATGAAGGGGAATTCGGTGCGGTAGAGCCCCACCCCCTCGGCGCCGGAGTTGAGCGAGGGGCCGATGTCGGAGAGCAGGCCGGTGTTGGCGTGCAGGGGGATGGTGACGCCGTCGGTGCTCTCGCTGGGCAGGTCGCGCAGGTTGCCGAGGTCGCCGGTGAGCTCCGCCTCCTCGCGTTGCAGGCGGCGGTATTCGCGCAGCACCTCGCGGCCGGGGTCGATGTAGACCCGGCCGCTGTAGCCGTCGGCGATGATGCGCCCATCGTCCAGGCGCGAGAGGCTCATATCCTCGGCGCCCATCACCGCCGGGATGCCCAGGGCGCGGGCCAGGATGGCGGTGTGGGAGGTGCGCGAGCCGCGGATGGAGACCACGCCCGCCAGCCGGTCGTGCGGCACCTCGGCCAGCATCGAGGCGCTGATCTCCTCGCCCACCAGGATGGTATCCCTGGGGAAGCTGCGGCGCTTGGGCCGCTGCTGCTCCAGGTGGCCGAGGATGCGGCGGCCCAGGTCGAGCACGTCGGCGGCGCGCTCGCGCAGGTAGGCGTCGTCCATCGCCTCGAAGGCACGGGCGTGCTGGCGCACCACCCGGCTGAGGGCGCCGGGGGCCCACTGCGACTCCTCGCTAATGATGGTGCGGGTGGCGCCGATGAAGCTGTCGCTGTCGAGCATCAACAGGTAGGCGTCGAACAGCGCGCGGTCGGCGCTGGGCAGCGACTCGCTGAGGCGCACCATCATCTCGCCGATATCCACGCGGGCGGACTCCACCGCCTTGTCGAAGCGCTTGAGCTCCAGGTCGGGGCGCTCGCTGGAGCGCTCGGGCACGCTGGCGATATCGGCGGGCGGGCGCATCACCACCGCGGTGCCCACCGCCACGCCGGGGGCGCCGGGCTGGCCGCGGTAGAGGCGCTCACCGTGGCTGGGCGTCTCACCCACCGCCTTCAGCGCGCTGTCCAGATCGGCGTGGGAGAGCACCCCGGCCAGCTGCGCGGCGATGGTCAGCAGCAGGGTGACGATGTCCTCGTCGTAAGGCTGGTCGGCATGCTGCTGGATGACCAGCACGCCCAGCACCCGGCGGTGGTGGATCACCGGCACGCCGAGGAAGGCGTGGTACTGCTCCTCGCCGGTCTCGGGGAAGTAGACATAGCGGGGATGCAGCGGGGCATCGCCCAGATTCAGCGGCTCGGAGCGCTGCGCCACCAGCCCCACCAGCCCCTGCTCCCAGTCCAGGCGCACGCTGCCGACCGCCTCGGGCTTGAGCCCCTCGGTGGCCAGCAGCACCAGCTGGCGACGCTCCTCATCGCCCAGGTAGATGGAGCAGACATCGGCGCCGGTGCCGGCGCGTACCCGCGCCACCGCCACCGCCAGCGCCTCGCTGAGGGTGGGCGCGGCGCTGACCTCCTGGATGATGCTGCGCAGTGAATCGAGCATGGCTTAGCCCCGCCGCCGAGAGGGTCTGGGGAGATTGCGCAGTGCCCGCGGCGGCGGCGGCACACGGCCCTCGGGCAACAGACGCGAGAGCTCACACAGCGCCTGCTCGTAGACCCGACGCTTGAAGAAGACGATCTCCTTCAGCGGCTCCCAGTAGGAGACCCAGCGCCAGTGGTCGAACTCCGGCTTGGGGCCGAGATCGAAGCGCACCCGCTCCTCGCTGGAGACGAGGCGCAGCAGGTACCAACGCTGCTTCTGGCCGATGCACAGCGGGCGGCTGTGGTGGCGGATGAAGCGCTTGGGCAGACGGTAGCGCAGCCAGCCACGGGTGCTGCCGATAATCTCCACGTCCTCCGGCTCCAGACCGACCTCCTCGTGCAGTTCGCGATAGAGCGCCTGCTCCGGGCTCTCGTCCCGGTCTATGCCCCCCTGGGGGAACTGCCAGGAGCTCTGCCCGAGGCGGCGCGCCCACAGCAGCTGCCCCTCGTCGTTGCAGAGGATGATCCCGACGTTGGCTCTGTAACCTTGCGAATCAATCACTTAAGTAATACACAAAAATTGGCGAATGGGATGATTCTGCATTCTTTGCCCAGACCCCGCAAGCGAGGTGGGAAGGTTTATTTATAGTTTGGGCCATCGCGGCTATCATGGGCGGCCCGCAAACACGACGGAGAAACACCTTGAGCCTGGCCATCTTTGACCTCGACAACACCCTGCTCGGCGGCGACAGCGACTACCTCTGGGGCCGCTTCCTCTGCGAACAGGGGATCGTCGACGCCGACCACTACGAGCGCGAGAACCAGCGCTTCTACGACGAGTATAAGGCCGGGACCCTGGACATCTTCGAGTTCCTCGCCTTCAGCCTGGCGCCGCTGGCCGAGCACGACAACGCGCAGCTGGCGGCCTGGCACGAGCAGTTCATGCGGGAGAAGATCGCGCCGATCATGCTGCCAAAGGCGGCCGATTTGCTGCAAAAGCACCGCGATGCGGGGGATTACCTGCTGATCATCACCGCCACCAACCGCTTTGTCACCGCCCCCATCGCCGAGGCCCTGGGGGTGGACGAGCTGCTGGCCACCGACCCGGAAGTGGTCGATGGGCGCTACACCGGCAAGGTCGAGGGCACACCCTGCTTCCAGCACGGCAAGGTGGAGCGGCTGGAGGCGTGGCTCCGGGGCAACGGCCGCAATCTGGCCGACAGCTGGTTCTACAGCGACTCCCACAACGACCTGCCGCTGCTGGAGATGGTCACCCACCCGGTGGCGGTGGACGCCGACGAGACCCTGACCGACCACGCCGAGGCGCGTGGCTGGCCGCTCATCTCGCTGCGCTGAGACCCCCTTGCGCCCCCTGCCGCTACTGCTGCTAAGCCTCGCCTCGCTGGCGATGCTCGC
>JBFFSW010000066.1:0-6798 GCA_041572195.1 Thiohalomonadaceae bacterium
CGCTCCCACGGGTGCCACGGACAGGGCGCGGGGTTAAACTCCCTCCCATGCAACCCCAAACCCCACCCAAACAAAACCTCTCCACCATCCGCCGCGCCGCCGTGGAACTGCTCTCATCCCACCGCTGGGCCGCCCTGGCGACGGTGGATGATGAGGGGCTGCCCGCCGCGTCGATGGTGGCCTATGCGCTGGAGGCGGAGTGTCGCGGTATTCTCCTGCATCTCAGCAGCATGGCCGCACATTCATCTCACTTGTTGGCCCGGCCCAATGCGTCGCTGGTGGTGAGCGCGGCGGAGGGGGAGGGGGACCCGCAGCAGTTGCCGCGCTTGAGCCTTAGTGCCTCGGTGGAGGTGCTGGAGAGGAATGGCGATGCGTATCGTGCCGCGAGAGAGACCTACCTGGCCCGCCTGCCAGATGCCGAGCCGCTGTTCGGTTTCGGTGACTTTCGCCTGTTCCGACTCAAGCCCATCAGCGCCCGTTACGTCGGTGGCTTCGCCAACGCCCACACCCTGGATGCGGAGGCGCTGGCGCGGGGCTGGCGGCTGCTGAACGGGGCGTAGTTACTCGGGGCAGGCGCCGACGTAACGCCCTTCCAGCTCGAAGACCATCGCCTGCGGCGGGTTGGTGTTGGCCAACACCTGCATGAAAACGTTGCCGTGGGCGCGATCGCCCATGAAGTGCAGGCGGCCCTGACCGTGCACCAGCTCCTCGTCGCTGGAGCAGTCGACGAACCACAGCAGCGGTTGCGGCATAAAGCCGTGGTGCGGGGTGTGGCTGCACTCGGTGTGGCGTTCGATGTGTGGGATGGCGTCGCTGGGGCTCAGGCATTGCTCGATCTGGTAGTCGCTGAACTCCTGCGGTATGCCCATCAGGCGGTAGCTGACGGTGAAGCGCCACAACCCCTCCTTGGGCATGAACGGGGTCGGCTCGGCGGCGGCGGCGAGCGCGGAGGTGGTGCTGAGCAGCGCGAGCGCCGCGATGAGGTACTTCATGGTGTTTCCTCCCTGTGTCGCCCTCCCGATCTGACGCCGGGTAGGGCTTTATCCCGTCATATCCGACAGGCCTTGCGTAAGCATAGCAAGTTGCGGCGAATAGTTAGAAGCTTCCGCTGCTACCGGCGAACACCTTGGTGGTGCCGCTCAGTGGGTCGTGGCCCACATCCACGGTCAGTTCCATGTTGACGAAGGACTGCACCTTCCAGCGCAGGCCGATGCCGACATCGTGTTTGAGGTCGCTGAGGTCGCTCTCCATCACCCCCGGCCAGGCGTTGCCGATATCCGTGAACAGCACCCCACGCAGCTGCGGATAGCCGCTCAGGGGGTGGCGGTACTCCATGTTCAGCAGCATAAAGGCGTTGCCCCTGAGGGCGCCGCTGTCGTGACCCCGCAGGGAACCGCCGCCGCCGATACTGAAGGCGGTGCTGTCGAAGAGCAGACCGTTGGCGGCGCCAATGCGCAGCTGGGCGTTGAGGTTGCGCGGGCGATCCTCGTCCAGCGGGTGGTAGCGGCGGTAGTAGAGTTGGCCGCGGTTGTAGCTGTGCTGCGAGCCGAGCAGCGGCAGGCCCTGCTCGCCGCTGAAGCCGTACTGGTGACCGATGCGGCGGTAGCGCAGGTTGTCGACGGCGTGGTGGCCGACGGCGAAGCTGAAGCCCACCGCCTGGCTGCCGTGGTAGAGGCCGGGGGTGCCGAAGGTGTGGGTGAAGAACTGCTCGCGGTGGACCATGCCGGTGCTGACGACCCAGCCGCGACTGGAGCCGCGTTTGCCCAGCCAGCGCGATACCCCAAGGCTGGTGGCGTGATAGCTGTAGTCGTATTTGGCGCTGACGGTGCCATTGGCATCCTTCTCGATGACCTCGGTGGCGATGCGGTTGAAGCCCAGGGCGAGGGCGTAGCGGGTGCCGAGCAGGCGCGGGTAGCTGTAGCTCAGTTCGCTCTCGATGCGCTGCGGCTCGGTGGAGTCGATGGCGTCGTGGCGGCGGTGCACCAGCTTCAGCCTCTGGTTGAGACCGCCGACGTTGTCCATGGTCAGCTCCATGCCGTAGGCGAAGCTGCCGTCGGCCTTGGCATCCAGGCGCGGAATGGGCAGGAAGTAGAACTTCTCCTCCATGACGAAGAGCAGTTCCACCCCGCCCGCGCCATCGTCGTGAAGCTCGCTACGGACCCACTTGAACAACCCCAGGTTCATCAGCGCGCGGCGGTCGCGCTCCACCGCCTCGGGCGCGGCCTCATCGCCGGGGGCGAGCAACAGCTCCTGGCGCAGGATGGCCTCCCTGGTGATCTCGTTGCCCTCGAAGCGGATGGCGCTGATGATGCCCGACGCTGCCAGGGTCGGGCCGGAGAGCAGCAACAACATCAGTAGGGCGAGACGAGACATGGGGCTACTACAGCATGCCCAGGCCGATCAGCGCCAGCACCACGGCGAACAGCCGCTTGAGCCATGCCCCCGGCAGGGCATGGGCCAGACGCGCCCCCAGCGGCGCGAACAGCACGCTGGCGGCGACGATGCCCAGCAGCGCGGGCCAGTGGATATGGCCCAGCAACAGGTAGCCCGTCGCCCCGGCCACGGCGATGGGCAGGCCGCAGGCGGCGGAGGTGGCCACCGCCTCGCGCATCGCCACCCCGCACCAGCTGTGAAAGGGCACCGTGAGGGTGCCGCCGCCGATGCCGACGATGCTGGAGATGAGACCGATGCCGCCCCCCGTCGCGCCCATGCCCAGCGCTCCCGGCAGGCCGCGGTTTGCCGCCGGGCGTAGACTCAAGCCCATCTGTACGGCGACGGCAATCTCAAAAATGGCGAAAAAGCGTTGCAGCTGGTTGCTGGCGAGATGGTCCGCCAACAGCGCGCCGAGCAGCGCGCCAATGACGATCCCCGGCGTCAATCGCCCCACATCGCCCCAGCGCACCGCGCCACGGCGGTGGTGGGCGCTCACCGAGGAGAGGGAGGTGAAGACGATGCTCGCCAGCGAGGTGCCCAGGGCCAGATGCATCAGCTGGCCGCCGCCCAGCCCCTGCTGCTCGAACCACCAGGCCAGGGCCGGGACGATCACCAGCCCGCCACCCACCCCCAGCAGTCCCGCCAACAGCCCGGCGATGGCCCCGAGGCCGAGGAAGAATCCCCACTCCATCATTTAAGCCACTGCCACACCTGGAACAGGGCGAAGGCGAGGCTGACGACGAAGCCCAGCAGCGGCACCCAGGCGGGCAGGGCGCGCAGGCCCTCGCGCGGTGCGTCCGCCCCGTCGAGGTGTTTCACCCGCCACAGCGAGAGGTTGACCAGGGCGAAGACCGTCAGGGTGATGAGGCTGGTGGTTTGCGCCAGGGTCAGCAGCGGCAACCACAGCGCCAGTACCCAGATCAGCAGCACCAGGCCGATGGTGGTCTTGAGTGGCGTGCGGGTGGCGGGGTGGACCTCGGCCAGCACCGGCGGCAGCCAGCCCTGGTTGGCCATGCCGTAGAGCACCCGGCTGGCCATGATGATCTGGATCAGGGCGCCGTTGATCACCGCCGATAGGCCGATGAGGCTGATGAAGATGGGCTCACTGCCGGTGGCCCGCTGGTAGACCAGGGCCAGTGGCGCCTCGCTCCCGGCCAGCTCGGCGGGGGGGACGCTGAGCACCGCCACCACCGCGATCAGCATATAGAGCACGGTGGCCGCGCCCAGCGAGTAGATCACCGCCCGTGGCAGGTTGCGTTCCGGCTCGCGCACCTCCTCGGCGACGTTGACGATGTCCTCGAAGCCGATGAAGGCGTAGAAGGCGACGAAGGCCCCGGCGAACAGCGCCGCCCACACCGCGGGTTCGGCGCTGGGGATCATCTCCGGCAGGCGCGTGGGCAGCTCGGCCAGGTTCCCCCCGGCCACCGCCAGCACCAGCAGCAGCCCGCCCAGCTCCACCCAGGTGGTGACCGCCGCGGCCCAGGCGGACTGGTTGATGCCCCAGGCGGCCAGCCCCCCCAGGGAGAAGACCAGCACGCTGATGATCAGCCACGGCGGTGCGTCGATGAAGACCCTGAAGTAGCCGACGAAGCCGTTCACCAGGGTGGCGGTGGAGACCACGCCGATGAAGACGATCATCAGCCCCACCAGACGCGAGAGCGAGCGGATGCCGAAGGCCCGTTGCAGGTAGACCGCCTCCCCGGCGCTGAGCGGGAAGCGCGAGGAGAGCTCGGCGTAGGAGAGGGCGGAGAAGGTGGCCAGCAGCGAGGCGATGAGAAAGCCCCACGGCGCCAGCATCCCCGCGTGTCCGGCCACCTCGCCGATGAGCACGTAGATCCCCGCGCCGAGGATGGTGCCCAGGCCGTAGAAGGTAATCAGCGCCAGCGACAGGCTGCGCTTGAGGGTGGCTTGCCCGCTCACGCCCTACTCCCAGATATCCACCTCGATCCCCTGCTCGCGCAGGTGGTCGGCACGGTCCTGGACGAAGCGCTGGAACTCCGGTTGCTCTTTATAGGCGCCGCTGCTGACGTACTCCATCGCCGACTGTACGTGGAAGGGGCGCAGGTAGGCCTCGGTGCGGAACACCTCCTTGCCGCTGTCATCGAAGAACAGCAGGCTGGGGGTGTACTGCAGCCCCATCTTTTTTATCCAGTCGCTCACCTTCAGCTCGCGCCCCTCGGGGCTCTGCATCATCCCCTTGGATTCGATATCCACCAGCGCCACGTCGAAGTGGCGCAGCAGCTTCACCGTCTCGACACGACGCATGGTCTCGCCGTGCAGCTCGTCACAGACCGCGCACACCTTCTGCTCCAGCAGCACGAGCAGCGGCCTGCCGCCCGGCTTGCGTGCCAGCCCATCCACCGGCAGGTAGCCCTCGCCGACGTGCAGCTTGCCGGAGGCGGGGCGTGTATCGCGCTGGGCGAAGTATTCGCGGAAGCGCAGCTCGTTCTCCTTTTTTTGCGCCACGTAGTCGAGGGCGGCATCGAACTTGTGCGGGGCATAGTAGCCGTTCACCCGCAGGGCCACCGCACCGGCCTCGTCGAGGAACAGCATGGTAGGGGTGAACTGCACCCGTAGTGATTTGGCGAACTCTTTTTCGGTTGTGGCGTTGCCATCGAGGTCGGTCACCTCGGTGTCGCCCCAGAGGTTGATGGCGACCACGTCGAAGTGGGCCTGGGTCTTCTCGACAATATCGCGCTGGGCGAAGTTGTGGCGGATCAGCCGCTCGCAGTAAGGGCAGCCGTCCTGGTAGAAGTAGAGCAGCAAGCGCTTGTCATTCTCGGCGGCCTCAGCGATGTCCTCGCGGATGTCGAGGAAGGAGTGTTTGAACCAGGCCGGGTGCTCCACGTAGCCGGGATTGACCAGCCCCGCCTCCAGGCTGCCCTCCTGGGCGGCGAAGGGGGTGTGGCTGAACAGTAGCGCAACGAGCAGGGGGATGATGTGCTTGTTCATGGCTATTTAATCCAGAGGGTTTTTGCGTTGGTGAATTCACGCAGGCCGTGGTGGGAGAGCTCGCGGCCGTAGCCGGAGTGCTTGATGCCACCGAAGGGCAGGCGAGGGTCGCTCTTGACCATGCCGTTGACGAAGGCGCAACCGCACTCCAGGCGTCGGGCCAGGGCCTCGCCGCGCGCTGAGTCGCTGCTCCAGATACTGCCGCCGAGGCCGAAGTCGACATCGTTGGCGATGCGCAGGGCCTCTTCCTCGTCGTCGGCGCGGATGCAGATGGCCACCGGGCCGAACAACTCCTCGGCGTAGGCGCGCATGCTGGGGGCGACCCGGTCGAGGATGGTGGCGGCGTAGAAGGCGCCCGGTCCGTCCAGGGTATGTCCGCCGGTGACCAGCTCCGCTCCCTGGTTGACCGAATCCAACACCTGCTGGTGCAGCTCCTCGCGCAGGTCGGGGCGGGCCATGGGGGCGAGGGTGGTGGCCTCCTCCAGCGGGTCGCCGGGGCTTAGCGCATCCACCGCCGCCTTGAAGCGGGTGAGGAATTCCTCGGCGATGGCCTCCACCAGGATGAAGCGCTTGGCGGCGATGCAGCTCTGGCCGCCGTTGAGGAAGCGGGAGATCACCGCCTGCTCGACGGCCAGTTCGAGGTCGGCGTCCTCCAGCACGATGAAGGGGTCGGAGCCGCCCAGCTCCAGCACGCACTTCTTCAGCACCGCCCCGGCGGCGGCGGCCACCTGACGCCCGGCGGGTTCGGAGCCGGTGAGGGTGACGGCGGCCACCCGGCGGTCCTGGATCACCCCCTCCACCCGGGAGGCGGGGATCATCAGCGTGGTGAAGACACCGGCGGGCAGCCCGGCATCGGTGAAGATTTGCTCGATGGCCTGGGCGCACTGGGGCACGTTGGAGGCGTGCTTGAGCAGGCCGGTGTTGCCCGCCACCAGCGCCGGGGCGGCGAAGCGGAAGACCTGCCAGAAGGGGAAGTTCCAGGGCATCACCGCCAGCACCGTGCCCAGCGGCTGATAGGCCACCAGCGAGCGGGAGGCGTCCGATGCGATCAGCTCGTCGGCGATGAAGGCGGGGCCGTTCTCGGCGTAGTAGTCGCAGGCCCAGGCACACTTATCCACCTCGCCCAGGGCCTCTTTGTAGAGCTTGCCCATCTCCAGGGTGATGAGCCGCGCCAGCGCCTCGCGCCGCTCGCGCAGCAGCGCACCGGCGGCGGCCACGATGGCGCAGCGCTCTTCCACCGGCGTGGCGGCCCAGGGCGCGCGGGCGGCCTCGGCGGCGGCCAGCGCCGCCTCCAGGCGCGCCTCGTCCCAGGGCTCGAAGCGGGCCAGCTCTTCGCCGCTGGCCGGGTTGATGGAGATGAAGCTCATGGATTCCCCTTTGCACCACTGCTTAAAGCCAGTATAGGTTTCAGCC
>JBFFSW010000067.1:0-6784 GCA_041572195.1 Thiohalomonadaceae bacterium
CCAGGTGGCCTGCTCGACAAAGCGCATCAGCTCCTCGCCACCGAACATCGGCAGCCCCTGACCCGGGTCGAAGATGAAGGGGATATTGTTGTCGGCGAACTGCTGGGCGTGCTCGATCATGCCGTCACGGCCGTCGGGGGCGACGATACCGATGCTGACGCCGTCGGCGTCGGTCACCTGATTCTCGTGGGCGAAGCTCATGGCACCGGGGTGGAAGGCGGTGATCTGGTTGTCGCTCTGGTCGGTGGTGATAAAGGCCTGGGCGGTGTAGGTGTTGTCCATCACCCGCACATGGCTGGCGTCAATGCCGCACTTGCGCATCCACTCGGCGTAGGGGGCGAAGTCACCGCCGACGGTGGCCATCGGCAACGGCTCGCCACCGAGCAGCTTGAGGTTGTAGGCAATGTTGCCGGCGCAGCCGCCGAACTCGCGACGCATGTCCGGGACCAGGAAGGAGACATTGAGGATGTGCACCTGGTCCGGGAGGATGTGGTTCTGGAACTTGTCGTGGAACACCATGATGGTGTCGAAGGCGTAGGAGCCACAGATTAGCGCCGACATGCGGACCTCTTTTCTTTGGTTTGAATTGGCTTTGCTCGGGACACGTTAACCACGCGCCCCGCCGATTACAACAGGCCTAGCCCCAGAGATAGCGCGGACCGAGGATCATCACCCAGGTGAACACCACCAGCTGCATGGCGAGAAACACCGCCGCCGAACCGATGTCCTTGGCGCGCCCGGAGAGGGGGTGCTGCTCGGTGCCGATGCGGTCCACCACCGCCTCGATGGCGGAGTTGACCAGCTCCATGATCAGCACGATGAAGAGCACGCCGATGAGCAGCACCCGCTCGATGGTCCCCTCGCCCAGGTAGATGGCCGCGGGCAGCAGGATCGGCAGGGTCAGCAGCTCCAGGCGGAAGGCCTCCTCGTATTTGAAGGCCGCCTTCAGTCCCTGCCAGGAGTAGATGAGGGCGTTGAAGACATGGCTCAGACCGCGGTGGTCGGGCTTATTAATCATCGCTCGCGTCCCTGGGCTTCCAGGCCAGATCCAGCTCACGCGCCGCCTTGACGTCGTCCAGGCGCTTCACCGGCAGGGTATGGGGAGCACCCTTGACCATCTCCGGGGCATTCTCGGCCTCCTCGCGGATCGCCACCATCGAGGCGATGAAGGCGTCCAGCTCCGCGCGGCTCTCGGTCTCGGTGGGCTCGATGAGGAAGCATTCCGGCACCAGCAGCGGGAAGTAGGTGGTGGGGGCGTGGTGGCCGTAGTCCAGCAAGCGCTTGGCGAAGTCCATGGCGTTCACCCCCAGCTCCTTGGCCTCACGCTTGAGGGTGAGGATGAACTCGTGGGTGGCGCGGCGACCCTTGAAGGCCATCTCGAAGCCCGCCTTCTCCAGCTCGGCCATCAGGTAGTTGGCGTTGAGGGTGGCGAACTCGGCCACCCGCTCCATGCCGCCACGGCCCAGCATGCGGGCGTAGATATAGGCGCGCAGCAGGATGCCGACGTTGCCCATGTGCGCCGAGAGGCGGCCGATGGATTGCGGCATATCCGCCTCCTCCAGCCAGCGATACACGCCGCCCTCCTCGGCCACCACCGGCAGCGGCATGAACGGCAGCAGCCGCTCGCCCACGGTCACCGGACCGGAGCCGGGGCCGCCACCGCCGTGGGGGGTGGAGAAGGTCTTGTGCAGGTTGATGTGGATCACATCAAAGCCCATGTCCCCCGGCTTCACCTTGCCGAGGATGGCGTTGAGGTTGGCGCCGTCGTAATACAGCAGCCCGCGCGCCTTATGCACGAGGTCGGCGATGGCCTTAATCTTGCGCTCGAACACCCCCAGGGTGGAGGGATTGGTGAGCATGATCCCGGCGGTGCGCGGACCGACCGCCGCCTTCAGCGCCTCCAGGTCCACGTCGCCGTTCCTGTCGGTGGGGATCTCCTTCACCTTGTAGCCGCACATCACCGCGGTGGCCGGGTTGGTGCCGTGGGCCGCGTCGGGGCAGAGGATCTCGCTACGCTCGTTATCGCCACGCGCATCGTGATAGGCGCGAATCATCGCCACCCCGGCGAACTCACCCTGGGCACCCGCCATCGGCGTCAGCGAACAACCCGGCATGCCGGTGGCGCTCTTGAGCATCTCCTGCAGGTCATGCAGACAGGCCAGCACTCCCTGACCATGGGTCGCGGTCGGCGCCAGCGGGTGACGGTTCAAAAAGCCCGGCAACATCGCCAGCGAGTTGGAACCGCGCGGATTGTACTTCATGGTGCACGAACCCAGCGGATAGAACTGGGTGTCGATGGAGAAGTTCTTCTGCGACAGCCGCGTGTAGTGACGCACCGCCTGCAACTCCGACACCTCCGGCAGCGCCGGTTTGCGCGCGCGACGCAGGTTCTCCGGGATATCCGAGAGGTCCGCATCCACGGCGACCCGCTGCGCGGCGTTGACGCGCTGGGGTTGGGATTGTTCGAAGATCAGCATGGATTCATTCCGCTCATAATTACTCAAACGCCGCCGCTTCCACCTGCAAATAAACATGCGAGATGGACTCACCCAGACGCTCATAGAGACCGGGGAACGGGGCCTCGAAGCGCTGCAT
Source organism: Thiohalomonadaceae bacterium (assembly GCA_041572195.1). Lineage (GTDB taxonomy): Bacteria > Pseudomonadota > Gammaproteobacteria > Thiohalomonadales > Thiohalomonadaceae > JBFFSW01. The sequence goes on from JBFFSW010000067.1 coordinate 2,596, forward strand.
CTTCTCCTTGATGGCGGGGGCCATCTCGAAGTCGGCCTGGCCCTCGTCGTAGCCCTCGGCGACCAGGTCCCAGAGGGTCTGGAAATAATCTTGCAGGTTGGTCAGGGCGCTCACGTCGGAGACCGGGCCGTGGCCGGGGATGGTGATGGCGGGCTCCAGCGCGGCCATCTCGCCGAGGAAGGCGATCCACTGGCGCACGTCGGCTTCAAAAGTCGCGGGCGGGCGCTTGGTGTAGAGGGTGTCGCCGGTGAGCATCAGCCCCTTGCCCGGCAGCCAGAAGACGATGTCGCCGGGGGAGTGACTGTTGCCGGAGAAGAGCACCTGCACCTCCACGCCGCCGAATTCACGGCTCATCGCCTCGGCCACGCCGTCAGTGGCGGGCACCGGCTCGAAGCGGCCGGTGAGGCCGCCGGTCATGGAGTGGAAGCGGTCCACCCACTCGTGGCCCATCTCGCCCATCTTGGCGATGGCGACATCGGAGGCGATCATCTCCGCCGGTTTCTCGGCGACGAAGGCGCCGTTGCCCAGCCAGTGATCGCCGTGGGAGTGGGAGTTGATCACCCACTTGATGGGCTTGTCGCTGACCGCGCGAATCGCCTTCAGCAGCGCCTTGCCGATGGTCTCGGAGGAGCCGGTGTCGAACACCAGCAGCCCCTCGGCGGTCTCGACGATGGCGGTGTTGGAGTTCCACCCCTTGTTCTCGACGTTGGGGAAGGAGGTGGCCGGGGAGATAACGGCCCAGACGCCGTCACTCACCTTCTCCGCCTTCATCGCGTAGTCGTCGACCCCCGCCGGGAGACCGGCGTGGGCGGCGAGGCTGAAACTCAACAGCAGGATTACGCTAAACAGTCGCATCAGTGATTCTCCTTCATCATCCGCTCCAGCTGGAGGGCGTAGGCTTCGATATCCTCATCGGACTTGGTCTCGGTGGCGCAGACCAGGATGCAGTTCTCCAGCTCCGGGTAATCGCGCCCCAGGTGGTAGCCGCCGAGCAGCTCCTGCTCGGCCAGCCCGGCCAGCAGCGCCTCGGCATCCCGCTCAACGCGGATCACCACCTCATGGAAGAAGGGGCCGTCGAAGACCCGCTCGACGCCGTCAATGGCGCTCAGCCGCTCCACCAGCTTACGGGTATTGGCGTGCGAGGCGGCGGCGGCGGCCTCCAGCCCGGCAGGCCCCATCAGCGCCATGTGGATGGTGGCGGCAGCGGCCATCAGCCCCTGGTTGGTGCAGATATTGGAGGTGGCCTTGGAGCGGCGGATGTGCTGCTCGCGCGCCTGCAGGGTAAGGGTGAAACCGGGCTTGCCCTCCAGGTCGACGGTGCCGCCGACGATGCGCCCCGGCATCTGCCGCACATGGGCCTGCTTGCAGGCCATGAAGCCGAAGTAGGGGCCACCGGAGGAGAGCGGGATCCCCAGCGGCTGACCCTCGCCGACGGCGATGTCGGCGCCATCACCATTCTCGCCCCACTCCCCCGGCGGCTTGAGCAGCGCCAAAGCCAGCGGGTTGACCAGGCCGATCACCAGGGCACCGTTGGCGTGCGCCCAGGCGGTCATCTCGTCCACCGCCTCCCGCGAGCCGAAGAAGTTGGGCTGCGGGATCACCAGGGCGGCGAAATCCTCGCCGCTGAGTGGCTCCAGCGCCCTCGGCAGGAGGGCGCCGCCACCGGCGCAGTAGGGGATCTCCACCAGCTCGATCCCCTGGTTGCGGACGATGGCGTCCACCACCTTGCGGTAGGTGGGGTGCACGCTGTTGGGCATGAGGATGCGCTTGGACTTGCTCTTGCGGTTGGCGCGCACCGCCATCAGCACCGCCTCGGCCAGCGCCGAGGCACCGTCGTAGAGCGAGGCATTGGCGGCATCCAGGCCGGTGAGCGCGGCGATCATCGACTGGAACTCGTAGACCAGCTGCAGGGTGCCCTGGCTGGCCTCGGCCTGATACGGGGTGTAGGCGGAGTAGAACTCACCGCGGATGACCAGCTCCCACACCGCCGCCGGGATGTGGTGCTCATAGGCACCGGCGCCGATGAAGCAGAGCGGCTCGCCATCGGCGGCGGCGCGGCGGCGCATCAGCCGACCGATGGCCATCTCGCTCATCCCCTCGGGGATGCCATCGAGCCCCTCGGCGCGCAGATTCGCCGGGATCTCATCGAACAGCGCCTCGATGTCATCGGCGCCGATGGCCTCGAGCATCGCCCGGATATCGGCCTCGGTGTGGGGGATAAACGGCATGCGGCTTACTCGTCGGCGATGACCGCGGCGTAGCCGTCGGCGTCCAGCAGGGAGGAGGTATCACCAGCGGAGAGCTTGAACAGCCAGCCCTCGCCGTAGGGGTCGGAGTTGACCAGCTCGGGGCTGTCGACCACCGCCTCGTTGACGGCGACCACACTGCCCGAGACCGGGGCGTAGACGTCGGAGGCGGCCTTCACCGACTCCACCACACAGCACTCATCGCCCGCCTCCAGATCGGCGCCCACCTCGGGCAGCTCGACGAAGACCAGGTCGCCCAGCAGCTCCTGGGCATGATCTGTGATGCCGACGGTGAGGCTGCCGTCCGCCTCGGCGCGGACCCATTCGTGGCTCTTGGCGTACTTCAGTTCGGTGGGCAGGTTGCTCATGGCTGAATCCTCGAAAGTGTTGTTCTTGAATATTAAATAACGGCCTTACCATCACGCACGAAGGGGGGCTTGACGATGCGCGCGCTCAGACGTTTGCCGCGTATCTCCACCGCCACCGCCCCCGTATCACCAGCGGGGATACGGGCCAGGGCGATGGCCTTGCCCAGGGTGGGCGAGAAGCTGCCACTGGTGGTCTCGCCCTCACCCTCACCCCCTTCCGGGAGTCCAATAATAACCTTTTGATGGGCGCGCAGGACCCCCTTATCCTCCAGCACCAGTCCGACCAGCCGCTGGGGCAGCCCGGCGGCCTTCTGCTCGGCCAGCGGCGCGCGGCCGATGAAGTCGCGATCAGCGGGCTCCCAGGCCACGGTCCACCCCAGGCCGGAGATGAGCGGGCCGTGCTCCTCGTCCATATCCTGACCGTAGAGGTTCATGCCCGCCTCCAGGCGCAGGGTATCGCGGGCGCCGAGACCGCAGGGGGCGACCCCGGCCTCGCTGAGGGCGTGCCACAGGTCCTCGGCCTCCTCGACCGGCATCACCAGCTCGTAGCCATCCTCGCCGGTGTAACCGGTGCGGGCGATGAACCAGTCACCGGACTCGACGGCGGAGAAGCGCTCCAGCTCCCTGCAGGCCCCGGCGTGGCGGCCAAGCACCTGATGCACCCGCTCGCGGGCCTCCGGCCCCTGCACGGCGATCATCGCCAGGTCCTCGCGCTCCAGCACCTCGACGCCGAAGGCCGGTGCATGCCTGGCGAACCAGGCCAGGTCCTTGTCGCGGGTACCGGCGTTGACCACCAGGCGGTACCAGACATCGCTCATGTGGTAGACGATGAGGTCGTCGATCACCCCGCCACGCTCATTAAGCATGCAGCTGTAGAGCGCCTTGCCGGGGTTGGCGTCCAGACGCGCCACGTCGTTGGCCAGCAGGTAGCGCAGCAGGTCGCGGCTACGCACCCCGCGAAGGTCCACCACGCACATGTGCGAGACGTCGAACATACCGGCCGCACGGCGCACCGTGTGGTGCTCTTCGATCTGCGAGCCGTAGTTGATCGGCATCGACCAACCGGCGAAATCGACCATCTTCGCCCCATGCGCCATGTGCGCCTCGTAGAGGGGGGTCTGTCTGCTCATTGCTTACTCTTCCGCATGGTATGAGGAGCGCACCATGGGGCCGGACTTGACCCAGGTGAAGCCCAGGGACTCGGCCTCGGCGCCGATCTCGGCGAAGCGCTCCGGGGTGATGTATTCGCGCACCGGCAGGTGGTGGCGGCTGGGGCGCAGGTACTGGCCGATGGCGACCCGCGCGACGCCGACCGCGCGCAGATCGCGCAGCACCGCGCTGATCTCATCCGGCTTCTCGCCCAGGCCGAGCATGATGGCCGACTTGGCCTCCACCCCCGCCTCGGCGGCGGCCAGCTCCAGCAGGCGCAGCGAGCGCTCGTATTTGGCCCCCTTGCGCACCGTTTTATAGAGCCGCGGCACGGTCTCGACGTTGTGACCGAAGACCAGCGGCGCGCCACCGGCGCCGTCGAGGATCGCCGCCAGCGCCGCCTCCTGGCAACCGCGAAAGTCGGGG
>JBFFSW010000068.1:0-6780 GCA_041572195.1 Thiohalomonadaceae bacterium
CGTGAGCTGAGCGAACGCGGCTACACCCTCTTCACCCTGGAGCCGGATGCCGAGGAGTCGCTGCCGCGGGCGGAGCTGCCGGAGAAATCGGCCTTCATCATGGGCCACGAGGAGATGGGCATCAGCTTCAATCGGGCCGATTACCCCGACATCCGCGCCCTCTCTATCCCCCAGTTCGGCCGCACCCAGAGCCTGAATGTCAGCGTCGCCGCCTCAATCGTCATGTACGAGTATGTGCGTCGTCTGCCAGAGGCTGAGCAATAAATAACCAGATCAGTTATACTGGGCGGTCCAGGTCGCCTAATGCACCCCATTAGCGGCCCCGTATAGCTCCAACCGCGCCGCCCGGCGCAAGGCACAATCCATGACGGAAACATCTCCGGTCGGCTTCGATAGCCTCGGCCTCTCCGCCCCCGTTCTCGAGGCCGTGAAGGCCATGGGCTACGAATCCCCCTCGCCCATCCAGGCCCGCTCCATCCCAGTGCTGCTCAGCGGCCGCGACCTGCTGGGCCAGGCCCAGACCGGTACCGGCAAGACCGCCGCCTTCGCCCTGCCACTGCTCTCGCGCATCGACCCGGCGCTCAAGAGCCCGCAGGTGCTGGTGCTGGCCCCCACCCGCGAGCTGGCCATTCAGGTGGCCGAGGCATTCCAGGCCTACGCCCGCCAGATCCCCGACTTCCACGTGCTGCCCATCTACGGCGGCCAGTCCATGGGCGATCAGCTGCAGCGACTCAAGCGCGGCGTGCAGGTGGTGGTGGGCACCCCGGGGCGGGTCATGGACCACCTGCGCCGCGGCACCCTCAATCTGGATGAGCTGCAGAGTGTGGTGCTGGACGAGGCCGACGAGATGCTGCGCATGGGCTTCGTCGACGATGTCTCCTGGATCCTCGAGCACACCCCGCCCGGCCGTCAGGTAGCGCTGTTCTCGGCGACCATGCCCAAGCCGATCCGCGACATCACCCACCGCTACCTGCACGAGCCGGAGACGGTCACCATCGAGGCCAAGACCGCCACCGTCTCCAACATCGAGCAGCACTACTGGACCGTCAGCGGCACCCACAAGCTCGACGCCCTGACCCGCATCCTCGAGGTAGAGCCCTTCGATGCGATGATCATCTTCGTGCGCACCAAGAGCGCCACCGAGGAGCTGGCCGAGAAGCTGGAGGCCCGAGGCTACGCCAGCGGCGCCCTCAACGGTGACATGAACCAGCAGCAGCGCGAACGTACCGTGGAGAAACTCAAGAACGGCGGCATCGACATCGTCGTCGCCACCGACGTGGCCGCCCGCGGCCTGGACGTGGAGCGCATGAGCCACGTGCTCAACTACGACATTCCCTACGACACCGAGGCCTACGTGCACCGCATCGGCCGCACCGGCCGCGCCGGTCGCAGCGGCAAGGCGATCCTCTTCGTCGCCCCGCGCGAGACCCGCATGCTGCGCGCCATCGAACGCGCCACCCGCCAGCCGCTCACCCCCATGGAGCTGCCCAGCCGTCAGCAGCTGAGCGAGAAGCGCCAGCAGGAGTTCAAGGGCATGGTCGCCCAGACCGTGGCCGAGCAGGATCTGGATTTCTTCACCGAGGTGGTGGCGCAGATCGAACACGAGCACGAACTCTCCGGCGAGCAGGTGGCGGCCGCCCTGGTCTACCTGCTGCAGAAGGAGAAGCCGCTGCAGGCCCCGCCCGAGCCCAAGCAGGCGCCGCGTCAGCAGCGCGAGGAGCGCGAGGAGCGCGGCGGCCCGCGCGAGCGCGGCCCTCGTCGGGACGACCGCGGCCCCGAGGAGGGCATGGCCCGCTACCGCATCGAGGTCGGTCGCGATGACGGCGTCGAGGTGCGCGAGATCGTCGGCGCGGTGGCCAACGAGGCCGGCATCCCCGGCCGCGCCATCGGCCGTATCCAGCTCTTCGGCGGCTTCAGCCTCATCGAACTGCCCGACGACCTGGAGGCTGGCGTCCTTCAGCACCTGGAAAAGGTGCGGGTACGCAACCGCATGCTCAAGATCCGCCCCGACAGCGGCCCGCGCGGCGGCGGCGACCGCGACTTCAAGAAAAAGGATTTCAAGAAGGGCGGCTACAAAAAGCCCGGCGGCTTCAAGGGCGACAAAGAGCGGAAGTGGAAAAAGAAGGATTAATCCCGAAAAGAAAACCGGCCTGTAGGCCGGTTTTTTTATGGTTCAACCGCCGGTCATGGACATAAACCGCACCACCTGATCCGGTTTTTCCTTGAACTCGTGGCGTTCGGGTTTGAGGGCCATGGCCTTGACGATGTGGGCCTCCAGCTCGGCGTCGCCGACGCCATCACGCAGCAGCTCGCGCAGCGGGTAGTTGTGCTCCTGGCCCAGGCACATGTAGAGGGTGCCGTCGACGGAGAGACGCACGCGGTTGCAGGTCTCGCAGAAGTGCTGGGAGATGGGGGTGATGAAGCCGATGTTCAGATCGCTGCCGGCCACCTTGAGATAACGGGCCGGACCGCCGCCGGGCATCTTCCCGGGGGTCAGGGTGTAGCGGCGCTCCAGGCGCTCACGCACCTCGTCCAGCGGCAGATACTGGCCGAGGGCGTTGCGCCCGGTGTCGCCCACCGGCATGGTCTCGATGAAGCGCAGGGCGAAGCCGTGCTCGGCGCAGAAATCGACCATCGCCTCGAACTCGTCGTCGTTGACCCCGCGCATCGCCACCATGTTGAGCTTGATGGGGGCGAAGCCCTCCTCTTTCGCCGCCAGCAGGCCGTCGATCACCTTTTGCAGCTTGCCACCGCCGGTGATCTCGGCGAAGCGCTGGGGGTTGAGGGTGTCGAGGCTGACGTTGAGACGGCGCACCCCACCCTCACGCAGGGCCCTGGCGTGCTTACCCAGCTGCACCGCGTTGGTGGAGAGGGAGAGGTCGTCGATGCCGGGCAGGGCGGCGAGGCGCGCGGTCAGTTCCGGCAGCCCCTTGCGCACCAGCGGCTCGCCGCCGGTGATGCGCACCCGGTGGGTGCCGAGGCGGCCGAAGGCGGCGATCACCCGCTCGATCTCATCGAAGCTGAGCCAGTGATCGGGGGTCTCGAAGTCGTTGAAGCCCTGGGGCATGCAGTAGACGCAGCGCAGGTCGCAGCGGTCGGTGACCGACAGCCGGACGTAGTCGATGGAGCGACCATAGGGGTCGATCAGCTGCGTGTTGTCGGGGCTCATGGCTCGCTCGTATATTAGGAACCGCTAATTATAGCCCATCCCGTCAGGATGAGCAGCTAATCGCCAATTCCTCCGCCCACTCCGGTGGCTCCTCGGCGTAGGCCTCCATCCCCGGCTGCTCGTCGAAGGGGTGTTGCAGCAGGCGATGCAAGCGCTCGATCTCCGAGTAATCCCGCTCTCGCTCGGCCAGCTCGATGGCCCGCTGCGCCAGGTGATTGCGCAGCACGTACACGGGATTGACCGCGTTCATCGCCGCGCGGCGGGCGGCATCGTCACGCCCCTCAAGCTCAAGCCGCTGGCGATACTCCTGGTGCCAGGCGGCCAGGGACTCATGGGGCGCCTCGGTCCCGGCCAGGGCGCGGAAGGTACGGGTGTAGTCCAGCCGTTCGGCCTGCATCAGGCTGAGCAGTCGTTTCGCCAGATCGCCGTCCCCCTCACGCCGCTCGGCCAGCCCCAGCTTGGCGTTCATGCCCTCGGCATAGGCACGCTGGAAGGCCGGTTCGTAGGCCTCCAGGGCGGCGTTGGCACGCGCCGCCGCCTCCGCCGCTTCGCCCTCGAACAGCGGCATCAGCGCCTGGCCGAGACGGCTGAGGTTCCAGCCGCCGATGCGCGGTTGCTGGTCGAAGGCGTAGCGCCCGATGGTGTCGGAGTGGTTGCCGATGTGACCGGGGTCGTAGGCGTCGAGGAAACCGAAGGGGCCATAGTCGATGGTCAGCCCCAGCAGCGACATGTTGTCGGTGTTCATCACCCCGTGGGCGAAGCCCACCAGCTGCCAGCGGGCCATCAGCTCGGCGGTGCCGGCGATCACCTCCTCGAACAGGCGCATGAAGGGGTCGACCTCGCCGACCAGGTGGGGGAAGTGCTCGCGCAGGGCGTAATCGCCGAGGGTGCGCAGCTCGTCCCAGGCCTGGCGGTAGTAGAAGAACTCGAAGTGGCCGAAGCGCAGGTGGCTGGGGGCCATGCGCAGCAGCACCGCGCCGCGCTCGACGGACTCGCGATAGACCGGCTCCTCGCTGTCGATCAGCCCCAGGGCGCGGGTGGTGGGGATCCCCAGGCCGTGCATCGCCTCGCTACAGAGATACTCGCGGATGGTGGAGCGCAGCACCGCGCGGCCATCGCCACGGCGCGAGTAGGGGGTGATACCCGAGCCCTTGAGCTGCAACTCCCAGCGTCCGCCCTCGCCCTGAACCTCCCCCAGCAGCAGCGCCCTCCCATCCCCCAGCTGTGGCACGAACTGGCCGAACTGGTGCCCGGCGTAGACCGCCGCCAGCGGCTCGGCGCCGGGGGGCAGCCACTCACCGTTGAGGCAGGCGGTGAACTCGGGGCGCTCCAGCTCCTCCGGGGAGAGACCGATCAGCGCCGCCGCCGCCGGGTTGACGGCGGCCAGGCGAGGCGCGGCCAGCGGTTGCGGGCGCAGCCGGGAGTGGAAGCCATCCGGCAGGCGCGCGTAGCTGTTGATGAAGTGGAGCTCTTCGAGTCGTCTCATCACCATAAGCTGTGGGCGCGGCGGCGGGATTCAAGCGCCCTTAATTCTCCGCTCAGGTGAATGGGCCTCGACGGTGTTACAATCCGCCACCATGTTGAACTTCGATTTTCTTCTTCAATTGAACCTCTTCCGCAAGGGACTGGCGGTGCAGAAGGAGGCGGTGCAGGCCTTCTGGGCCGAGGCCGACGCCCTGCTCTCGGGCAGCGGCATCGAGGCCCAGCCGCTGCCCAAAGAGCTGCTGGGCATGGGTCGCAACCTCTTCTCGGTGCTGTTCATCGCCGCCTTCATGCGCCTGGATATCCCCGAGCCGCGACTGCGCCTCTACGCCCGCATCAACCACTGCCTGCGCAGCTGGGTGACCGCTTGCGACAATCTGCTGGACGATGAGCTGAAGGAGACCCTGCTCACCGACCTGCCGGAGCAGGCCCAGGTGTTCAAGTCGGTGCACACCCTGATGGTGGCCGACCGCGTCTTCTTCCGCTTCCTGCTCGATGCCCGCGATGAGGGGGTGATCGACGATGCGCAGATGCGCCTGCTGCTGCACACCACCCTCGCCTCGCTCTCCGAGAGCGGACGCGAGGAGGCCGAGGAGGAGGGTGGCGTCACTCATGACCTCCAGGCCGAGGAGCTGCTCAACCGCATCCACCGGGCCAAGACCGCGCTGCTGTTCGCCGCGCCGCTGGCCGCACCCAGGGCGCTGGGGGATATCGCCGAGGGCGACCCGCAACTCTCACGCATCGAGAACGGCCTGATGCACTTCGGCCTCGCCTGCCAGCTGGTGGACGACCTGGACGACCTGGGCATCGACATCGCCGCGCGCAAGTACAACTACCTCATCGCCCTCATCCGCCACGGTGAGGACGAGGGCGAACGCCTGGCCCTCGCCGAGCTGGAGGGCCAGACCGAGCTGGGCGAAGACCCGCTGCTCTACCAGCGCTTCCCCATCGCCTTCGAGGCCACCCGCGCCGAGATCGGTCGCCAGTTCTCGCTCTCCCTGCGGTTGCTGGACGAGGCGGGCTACCCGCTAGGCGGACGCGCCGGGCGCTCGCTGGTGGCGCTGCTGCTGCGCATCCTCGGCCACCCGGAGATCGAGCTTGAGCTCGACTGAGAGCATCCCCACCGGGACCGCCGCCCTGGGGCTGTGGTCCTCGCTGGCGCTACGCTTCGTCGGCCGCCACCGCCGCCGCTCACTGGCCGCCGGACTCTTCATTCTCATCGGCTGTTCGCTATTGGTACTGATCCACGCCATCGCCGTGGGGGTGAACGACGCCATGGTGATCAACACCACCGCCCTGCACCACGGGGACGCCTACGCCGATAATGTCGCCGACCCCATCGCCCTGGCCCGCGAGCTGGAGGCCAACCCGGCGGTGGCCGCCGCCCTGCCCCGGCGACGCCTCACCGCCCTGGGCGTGGGCGATGGCGGCAGCACCAGCCTGGCCCTCTACCAGGTCGATCCTGAACGCGAGCAACGGCATTCCGCGATACCCAGGCGGATCATCAAGGGCCATTACCCCGAAACAGCCAACCAGCTGCTACTGGGTTCCGCCGCCGCCGAGGCCCTGGGGGTAAACATCGGCGATGAGCTGGCGCTGCTGCTGGCCGACGGCTCGCGCCTGGATGGGCTCACCGTCAGCGGCCTCTTCCACATCCACATCGAACAGTTCGACGCCCACACCGCCTATATGCCACTCGCCGATAAGACGCGCGGCGTGGGCGAGTTGGCGCTGTTCTTCGCCGAACGCGGCCATGAAGCCCCAGCACCGCTGCGCCCCTGGCACGAGCTGCGCCCGGACCTGGTGCAGCTGATCGAGATGAACCAGGTGTCGGTGGGGCTGGTGATGCTGTTCGTCTTCATCCTGGTCGGCTTCGGCATCGCCAACCTCTTCGTCCTCACCACCCTGGAGCGCTTTCGCGAGTTCGGCATCCTCAAGGCGATGGGGGTGACACCGAGTGAGTTGCAGCTGATGGTCTTCCTGGAGAGCCTGCTGATCGGCCTGCTGGCCACCGCCGCCGGGCTGCTGCTGGGCTGGGCCATGGCCGAGCTGCTGGCCCTGCGCGGCATCGACTTCTCGGCCATGACCTCCTCCAACCGCTACTTCGTCATGAGCGGCATGGTCCACCC
>JBFFSW010000069.1:0-6758 GCA_041572195.1 Thiohalomonadaceae bacterium
CAACATCCCGGTGCAAAAACACACCGTTATCGCCCTGCAGGCGATCTACGGCATTGGTCAGACCCGTGCGCAGCAGATCTGCGACGCTGCTGGTATCGCCCGCGATGCCAAGGTGAAGGACCTGACCGAGGCAGAGCTGGAGACCCTGCGCACCGAGGTCGGCAAGCACACCGTTGAAGGTGATCTGCGCCGTGAAGTCTCCATGAACATCAAGCGCCTGATGGACCTCGGTTGTTTCCGTGGTATCCGTCACCGCCGCGGCCTCCCGCTGCGCGGTCAGCGTACCCGGACCAACGCCCGTACCCGTAAGGGTCCGCGCCGCCCGATCAAGAAGTAAACGACTAACGTCGTCAATATCCAGGAACTCAGGTTATGGCTAAAGCGAGCACTCGCACCCGTAAGAAGGTCAAGAAGAACGTCGCCGACGGCATTGCGCACGTCCACGCGTCCTTCAACAACACCATCATCACCATTACCGACCGCCAGGGCAACGCCCTGTCCTGGGCCACCGCTGGTGGTTCCGGTTTCCGCGGTTCGCGTAAGAGCACCCCGTTCGCCGCTCAGGTGGCCGCTGAGCGCGCTGGCAGCGTCGCTCAGGAGTACGGTCTGAAGAACGTCGAGGTGCGCGTGAAGGGTCCCGGCCCGGGCCGTGAGTCCGCTGTTCGTGCCCTCAACAATCTGGGCATTAAGATTACCCATATCGCCGACGTGACGCCGATCCCGCACAACGGGTGCCGTCCGCCGAAGAAGCGTCGCGTTTAATTTCGGAGTATTTGCGAAATGGCCAGATATATTGGTTCCAAGTGTCGTCAGTGCCGTCGTGAGGGCGAGAAGCTGTTCCTCAAGGGCGAAAAGTGCTACAGCGCCAAGTGCGCCATGGAAAGCCGTCCCTTCCCTCCGGGGCAGCACGGTCAGCGCCGCACCCGTCTTTCCGACTATGCCCGTCAGCTGCGTGAGAAGCAGAAGCTTCGCCGTATCTACGGTATCCTGGAGAAGCAGTTCCGCTCCTACTACAAGGAAGCCGACCGCCGTAAGGGTTCCACTGGTGAGAACCTGCTGCAGCTGCTGGAGTCTCGCCTGGACAACGTCGTCTACCGCATGGGCTTCGGCATCTCCCGCACCGAGGCACGTCAGCTGGTGCGTCACAACGGCATTACCGTCAACGGTGGCAAGGTGAACATCCCCTCCTACCAGGTGAAGCCGGGCGATGTGATCGCCGTTAGCGCCAAGGCCAGTGAGCAGCTGCGCGTCAAGGCCGCGGTGGAGTTCAGCGGTCAGCGCGAAGTGCCCGAGTGGGTCGACGTCAACGCCAGCAAGCTCGAAGGCACCTTCAAGGCCATGCCCGAGCGTAGCGAGCTGCCCTCCGAGATCCAGGAGCAGCTGGTGGTTGAGCTCTACTCCAAGTAAACAAGAGCTACACGGGTTTACGACATCATTCAGCCGACGGACGCCGGAACGTTCGCGGACATCGAATAGAGAGGACGGTTCATGCAGGGTTCAGTTGCAGAATTGCTCAAGCCGCGCCTGGTTGGCGTGCAGAAGACCAGCGACAACTCCGCCAAGGTCACCCTTGAGCCCCTGGAGCGCGGCTTCGGTCACACCCTCGGTAACGCCTTGCGCCGCATTCTGCTCTCCTCCATGGTGGGCAGTGCGATCACCGAGGTGGAGATCGACGGTGTCCTTCACGAGTACACCGCCATCGAAGGTGTGCAGGAGGACGTGATCGAGATCCTGCTCAACCTCAAGGATGTGGCCCTCCGCATGAACAATCGTGTGGAAGCCACCCTGAGCCTGAGCAAGAAGGGGCCGGGTCCGGTCACCGCCGGCGACATCGCCCTCGACCACGACGTCGAGGTGATGAACCCCGAACACGTGATCGCCAACCTGACCAAGGGCGGCGAGCTGAGCATGACCCTCAAGGTGATGCAGGGTCGCGGCTATCAGCCGGCCACCATGCGCAAGCAGGACGATGACGAGACCCGTCCCATCGGCCGCCTGCAGCTGGACGCCAGCTTCAGCCCGATCCGTCGTATCGCCTACGAGGTTCAGGCCGCGCGCGTCGAGCAGCGTACCAACCTGGACAAGCTGGTGATCGAGGTGGAGACCAACGGCACCATTGAGCCGGACGAGGCCATCCGCCGCGCCGCCACCGTGCTGCAGGACCAGCTCTCCTCCTTTGTCGAGCTGAAGGGCACCGAGCAGGCCGCCACCGAGACCCCGGAGCCGGAGATCGACCCGATCCTGCTGCGCCCGGTCGACGACCTGGAGCTGACCGTTCGTTCCGCCAACTGCCTGAAGGCGGAGAACATCTACTACATCGGCGACCTGATCCAGCGTACCGAGGTCGAGCTGCTGAAGACCCCGAACCTGGGCAAGAAGTCGCTCACCGAGATCAAGGATGTGCTCGCCTCGCGCGGTCTGTCCCTCGGCATGCGCCTGGAGAACTGGCCCCCGGCCAGCCTGGCGACCAAAGAAGAGGCCCAGGGCTGAGGCCCGGGCTGAAGACAACGAATTTAGATTTGTAAGGTAACGACCCATGCGCCATCGTCAATCCGGGCGGCAACTGAACCGCAACAGCAGCCACCGCAAGGCCATGTTCCGCAACATGGCCAGCTCGCTGCTCCGTCACGAAGTGATCAAGACCACTCTGCCCAAGGCCAAGGAGCTGCGCCGCGTCGCCGAGCCGCTCATCACCATGGCCAAGAGTGACAGCGTCCACGGCCGCCGTCTGGCCTTCTCGCGCCTGCGCGACAAGGAAGTGGTCGGCAAGCTGTTCGACGAGATCGGCCCGCGCTACCAGGACCGCCCCGGCGGTTACCTGCGTATCCTCAAGGCTGGCTTCCGCTCCGGCGACGCCGCGCCCATGGCCATCGTTGAGCTGGTTGACCGTCCGGTCGCCGAGGACGAGGCCGTCGAGGAGAGCAGCGAGGATTAATCCTCCGCTCACGCGACGCAAAAAGCCGGGCCTTGTGCCCGGCTTTTTCGTTTCCGCTATCCTCACCTCATGAGCCTCATCGTCACCTTCACCGACTTCGGCCTGCACGGCCCCTATCTGGGGCAGATGAAGGCGGTCCTGCACCGTGACGCCCCCGGCGTGCCGGTGGTCGATCTCTTCGCCGACGCCCCCGCCCAGCGTGTGCGCGAATGCGCCTACCTGTTGGCCGCCTACGCCATGGAGTTTCCACCTGGCACGCTGTTCCTCTGCGTGGTGGACCCTGGTGTTGGCGGCGAGCGCCCGCCGGTGGTGCTGGAGGCGGATGGGCGTATCTTCGTCGGCCCCGGCAATGGTCTCTTCGAACTGGTCCGTCGCCGCGCCGTATCCGCTCGTCAGTGGCGCATCGACCTCAAGCCCAAGCGCCTCAGCGCCAGCTTTCATGGCCGCGATCTGTTCGCACCGACCGCCGCCGCCATTGCCGCCGGGAGGCTGACCCCTGGCGTCTCACCCGAGCTGTCGCGCCCCGTGGATGTCGAGGCCGGAAACGACTGGCCCGACGATTTGGCCGTCGTCTGCTACATCGATCACTACGGCAACGCCATCAGCGGGCTGCGCGCCGCTGACGGCCTGAGTCTCGAATCACTCCCGCGTTGTCGAACCTTCTCCGAAGTGGCCATCGGCGAAGCCTTCTGTTATGAAAACTCCAGTGGCCTGTTGGAGGTCGCCGTCAACCAGGGGCGCGCTGATGCCGCGCTCGGCCTCGCCGTGGGAAGTGAGTTGTCACTCACCCCCATCACTTGACACACCCACAGGGGGGCGCATAATCCCTACAAAATAACCACAAGGAATACCGTATTAACGGCGGGACAGCGGCGATGGAGTGCTGTCCATGGAGGGGTCATGAAGAAGAATCTACCGGTGAGTGGGCAGGAGCGGGAGTTTCCCGAGTCCGCCACCATCATCTCCACCACCGACACCAAGGGTGTCATCACCTACGTCAACGAAGAGTTCGTCAACATCAGCGGTTTCAGCGAGGCGGAGCTGCTGGGTAAGGCGCACAACATCGTCCGCCATCCCGATATGCCGCCCGGTGCCTTTCAGGACCTGTGGGACACCCTGGCCAGCGGCAAGTCCTGGCGCGGCATCGTTAAGAACCGCTGCAAGAATGGCGACCACTACTGGGTGGACGCCTACGCCACCCCGGTGATTGAGAACGGCGCCCTGGTCGGCTACCAGTCGGTGCGGGTCAAGCCCTCGCGCAAGCAGGTGGAGGCGGCCGACACCCTGTATAAGAAGATCAACGCCGGTCAGGCTGGACTGCCCAAGCACCGCCTGCGACTGGCCGACATCGGCATATCCACCAAGACCGCCGTCGCCTTCGGTTCGCTGATCGTGGTGATGCTGCTGATGGCCCTGGTCGCCTGGCAGGGGATGGTGGTGACCGAGGAGGAGGGGGAGATCCCCTACTGGGCCTCGCTGGGCATGGACATCGGCCTGGGGTTGGGCTTGATGATCGCCTTAGGCAGCCTCATCGGCATCCACCGCGGCCTGGTGTTGCCACTGCGTCGCGCCACCGAGGTGACCAAGGCGATCGCCGGTGGTGACCTCACCCTCAAGGTGGAGGTGGATGGCAGCGACGAGGTAGGCCAGCTGTTGCAGGCGGTGAAGATGATGCAGGCGCGGTTGCAGACGGTGATCGGCCGCATCAGTGAGTTCACCAGCCAGCTCAACCACGACGCCGATCAGGTCCTTTCCACCGCGGTCAGCAGCAGCGCGGGGATGACCCAGCAACGGGTCGAGACCGATGACGTGGTCGAGGCGGTCGGGCAGATGGCGGGCGCGGTGCAGGAGGTGGCCACGCACGCCGAAGAGGCGGCCCATGGCGCCTCCGAGGCCGACCGTGAGGCGGCCGAGGGGCGCCGTGCCGTCGAGCAGGTGGTCAGCAGCATCAACACCCTGGCCGAGGAGGTGGAGCGGGTCGGTGGCGTGCTCGCCGAGCTGGAGAAGCAGAGCGAGAACATCGGCGGGGTGCTGGATGTGATCAACGGCGTCGCCGAGCAGACCAACCTGCTGGCCCTCAACGCCGCCATCGAGGCAGCCCGCGCCGGTGACGCCGGTCGCGGCTTCGCCGTGGTCGCTGACGAGGTGCGCACCCTGGCCACCCGCACCCAGTCCTCCACCGCCGAGATTCAGGGGATGATCGAGGCGCTGCAGAAGGGCTCGCGGCGCGCCGTTGAGGCCATCGCCAAGGGCCGCGAGCAGGCAGGCGGCAGCGTCGAGCAGGCGGCCGCCGCCGGTGAGGTGCTGGTCCGCATCAGCGAACGCATCTCCGCCATGAACGAGCGCAACGGCCGCATCAACGTGCTCTCCGAACAGCAGGCGGCGGTGGCCGAGCAGATCCGCGGCAACATCGGCTCCATCGCCGAGGTGGCCGAGCAGACCGCCGCCGGCGCCGACCGCACCACCGAGTGCTGCCGTCACCTCGCCAGTCAGACCGAGCAGCTCACCCAGCTGCTCTCCCAGTTCAAGCGCTGACGCGCATCTGCTAGGCTGGGGCCATGAAACGACTGGCCCCCATCCTCCTTTTATTCCTGCTGAGCGCCTGTTCCGACGACGCCTCATCGCAACGCATCCAGCAACGGATTTACGTCTTCGGAACCCTGGTCGATATCACCATCGACGGCGCCGAGCGTGATAAGGCCGAGGCGGCCATCGCCGCCATCGACGCCGACTTCCAGCGCATGCACCGTGAGTGGCATGCCTGGAAGCCCGGTCCGCTGGCCGACGCCAACCGCGCCATCGCCGAGGGCAAGAGCGCCGTCATCCCCGACTCCCTCATCCCTATCATCGCAGGCTCTCGTGAGCTGGAGAGGCAAAGTGAGGGCCTCTTCAACCCCGCCATCGGCGGCCTGTTACAGCTGTGGGGGTTTCAGGCGGATACGCCGCCGAATGGTCCACCGCCTTCACCCGAGTCGATCGCGCGCTGGGTGGACTCAGCCCCCTCCATGGCCCAGGTTCATCTGGAGGGCAACACCATCTCCAGTTCCAACCCGGCGGTTCAGCTCGACTTCGGCGCCTTCGCCAAGGGTTACGCCGTGGACCTAGCGATTGAAAAACTACGCGCGGCGGGCATGGACAACGCCATCGTCAACGCCGGTGGTGACCTGCACGCCATTGGCAAGGCCGAGGGCGAGCGCCCCTGGCGGGTCGGTGTGCGCCACCCCCAGGGCAAGGGGGTGCTCGCCGCCATCGAGGTGAGCGGCGATGAGGCGGTCTTCACCTCCGGCAACTACGAGCGCTACCGCGAGCATGAAGGGGTGCGCTACATGCACATCCTCGACCCGCGCAGCGGCATGCCGGTGCAGGGCGTCACCACCGTCACCGTGCTGCACGCAAACGGCGCCCTCGCCGACGCCGCCGCCACCGCCCTGGTGGTCGCCGGGGTGGGAGAGTGGGCGCGTATCGCATCCAGGCTCGGCATTGAGGTGGCGATGCTGGTGGACGAGGCGGGTGTGGTGCATCTTACGCCGGCGATGCTTGAGAGAGTGGTGTTTGAGGGGGAGGTGCCGGTGTTGGATGTGGTTGTGTTGGATTAGGGCACAGCCTGGATCAAGCGGGCGTAATCCGGGCTACGAATCTACTAAGTGGGAGCGGGCGCCTGCCCGCGATTTCGGCGTCTCGATTGCCGCCGTTCGCGACCAGGCAGTCGCTCCCACAAAAGCCTCATTTTGGCTTTAACGCGCCAACAACGGCTTCAAAAACCTCCCCGTATAACTCCCCTCACACGCCGCTACCTCTTCCGGTGTTCCACTGACGACGATGG
>JBFFSW010000070.1:0-6710 GCA_041572195.1 Thiohalomonadaceae bacterium
GACATCGGCGTACTGGAAGTGGCACGCCGGGAAGCCTTCGAAACCCTGGGCGCGATCTGGCGGGAGCAGGGTGCCGAGGTAAGAGAGCTGCTAGACAACGCCCCCGGCCTGACCCGCAACGCCAAGAGCTATCGTCAGGATCGGCTCGATACGCTCTACGCCGGGCTGGAGGGCTATCTGACGCACGCTGGGGCCGAACCTCCGCCGAACTTCGAGCTGCTGACGCCGGGGCTGCTCGGCACCTCGCTGAAGAAGAACGGCACGGCGCCCGAGCACCCGCTGTTCGAGGTGGCCGCGCGCCTGGCCAATACCCACCACGAGTTCGAGGCCGCGCGCCACGCCCATTTCCTCGGCGAGGCCGCCGACGCCATCGCCGCCTCCCTGGAGCGGGCCAAGGGGGCGGGGCGCACCATCTTTTTCGACGACCTGCTGCGCAAGCTCGACCATGCCCTGGCGGGTGATGGTGGAGAGCGTCTGGCGGCGCGGGTGCGCGGCCTCTACCCGGTGGCGATGATCGATGAGTTCCAGGACACCGACCCGCTGCAGTACCGCATCTTCAGCCGCATCTATCGCGGGCGCGAGGAGTGCGGATTGTTCATGATCGGCGACCCCAAGCAGGCCATCTACAGCTTCCGCGGCGCCGACATCTTCACCTACATGCGCGCCCGCAACGACAGCGGCGGCGCCCCCTATACCCTGGACACCAACTGGCGCTCGCGCCGTCGCCTGGTAGAGGCGGTCAACGCCCTGTTCGAGCAGGCCGAGGCCCCCTTCATCTACGACGAGTCGATCCCTTTCCATCCGGTGAAGGCGGCTGGCCACGCCGACGAGACGCCGCTGCTCATCGACGGCGAGGAGCCGGCTCCGCTGGCCTGCTGGGCGGTGGAGGTGGACGAGGAGAACGGCCACCACGGCAGCATCCCCGGCACCTGGTCAGGGCCACGCATCGCCGCCGCCTGCGCCGCCGAGATCGCCCACCTGCTCAACCTCGCTCAGGCGGGGCGCGCCACCATCGGCGGACGAGCGCTGGCGGCCCACGACATCGCCGTGCTGGTGCGCAACCGCCACGAGGCGGCGCGGGTCCGCGAGGCCCTGGCCGATGCCGGGGTGAGCAGCGTCACCATCAGCCGCGACAGCGTCTTCCACACCGAGGAGGCCCGCGACCTCAGCCACCTGCTGCGGGCGGTGGCCGAGCCGGGCGAAGCGACGGCGCTGCGCACCGCCCTGGCCACCCGCCTGCTGGGCTGGGAGGCGGCGACGATCCACGCCCTCAACCACGACGAGGCGGCCTGGGAGGCGCGGGTGGAGGCCTTCCAGCGCTATCAGCGGCTGTGGCACTCCCACGGCTTCATGCCCATGCTGATCGCGCTGCTCAAGGAGGAGGGGGTGTCCGCCCGTCTGCTGGCCGGGGAAGATGGCGAGCGGCGCATGACCAACTTGCTGCAACTGGCCGAGCTGGCGCAGCTGGCCGAACGACGTCACCCCGGCGCCGAGCGGCTGCTGCGCTGGCTCTCGGACCGGCGCGCCGATGCCAATGGTGAGAGCGAGGAGCAGCAACTGCGCATGGAGAGCGACGACGACCTGGTGCAGATCGTCACCATCCACAAGAGCAAGGGGCTGGAGTACTCGCTGGTCTTCCTCCCCTACATCTGGGCCTCGCGGCCGCTCAGGGACGAGGGGATCCTCGGCTACCACGACGGCGAGGACGGTGCCCTGCACCTGGATCTCGGCTCCAGCCAGCGCGATCGTGCCCTGGAGCTGGCCGGACGCGAGCGTCTGGCCGAGGAGCTGCGCCTGCTCTACGTGGCCCTGACCCGTGCCCGCTACCGCTGCTGCTTCAGCTGGGGCCCCTTCCGGGGGGCGGAGCACTCCGCCCTGGGCTGGCTGCTGGGCGGGGAGTGCGAGCTGGAGCGGCTGTTCGCCATCGAGCCGTTGCCCGAGCCGGGCGTTCGTTTCACCCCGCGCCAGGTCGCCGGGGGCGGGGTCGAGGCGCGACGCTTCAGCGGCGATGCCTCACAGCGCTGGCGCATCACCAGCTTCACCGCCCTGAGCCTCTCCCACGACCACCAACGCGACTACCGCACCGAGCTGCCGGACCATGACCTGGGGGTGATGCCGGTCGAGGCGGAGGAGGGCGTCCCCGTCGATCACCCGCCGTTCCGCTTCCCACGCGGCGCCCACGCCGGTCTGCTGCTGCACCAGCTGTTCGAGAACATCGACTTCCCGTACGCCAGGGGCGCGGCGCTGGGGGGCGTGGTGGAGCAGGGGCTGCGCCAGTACGGCATCGATGCGCAGTGGCGCGACGAGGTCTGCGAGTGGATCGGGGCGGTGCTGGACACCCCGCTTGAGGATGGCCTCCGCCTGCGAGACATCCCGGCCGCCCAGCGCCTGGTGGAGATGGAGTTCCACTTTCCGCTCGACGGCCTGGGGGCGGCTCAACTCAACGCCCTGCTGGCGGCGCACCGGGGCGAGGGGCGCGCCACGCCGATGCTCGACTTCGATACGGTCCGGGGGATGCTCAAGGGCTTCGTCGACCTCATCTTCGAGCACCGGGGCCGCTTCTACATCGTCGACTACAAGAGCAACCACCTGGGGGATCACTTCGAGGCCTACCAGCGCGAAGGGCTTGCCGCGGCCATCGACGCCCACCACTACGACCTGCAATACCTCATCTACAGCGTGGCCCTGCACCGCTACCTGCGCCAGCGCATGCCCGACTACGACTACCAGCGCCACTTCGGCGGGGTCTACTACCTCTTCCTGCGCGGCATGCCCGTCAGCGGTATCCACTACGACCGCCCCCCACGGGCGACCATCGATGCCCTGGATCGGCTCTTCGGCGGGGGTGAGGCGTGATCATCGAACGGCTGCGTCAGGCATCACTACAGGGGCGGCTGCGCCCGCTCGACTACCACTTCGCCCGGCGTATCTACGAGCTGGGCGGCGAGCAGCCCACCCTCGCCCTGGCCGCCGCCCTGCTCAGCGCCCGGGTGGGGGCGGGGGATGTCTGCATCAGTCTGGAGATGATCCGCGCCGAGGCGGCGGGCTATGGCCTTGGGGATGAGCTGGCGACGCTGACCGCTAGCCCCATGCTCGGCAAGCCCGGCGAGCAGACGCCGCTAATCCTTGAAGCGGATCGACTCTACCTGGGCCGCTACTGGTGGTACGAGCAGGCGGTGGCGCGGGCGCTGCGCGAACGGGCCGTGGCCATCGAGCCACCGGCGGCGCTGGAGGAGAGCCTCCGTCGCCTCTTCCCCGGTGATGATGAGGGCAGCGGGGGCCAGCGGGCGGCGGCCGAACTGGCGGCACGGCGACGCCTGGCGATCATCTCCGGCGGCCCCGGCACCGGCAAGACCCACACCGTCACCGCCATCCTCGCCCTGCTCAGCGAGTTGAGCGAAACCCCACTGCGCATCGCCCTGGCCGCCCCCACCGGCAAGGCGGCGGCGCGCCTGAGCGAGTCCATCCGCCGGGCCAAGCCACGCATTCCCTGTAGCGATGCGCTGCGCGAGACCATACCCGAGGAGGCGCGCACCCTGCACCGTCTGCTGGGGCTGCGCCCCGGTCGGGTGGAACCACGCCATAACGCCGACAACCCGCTCCCGGTGGATCTGCTGGTGGTGGACGAGGCCTCGATGATCGACCTGCCGATGATGGCCCGGCTGCTCGCGGCGCTGCCGCCCGAGGCGCGCCTCATCCTCCTCGGCGACAAGGATCAGCTCGCCTCGGTGGAGGCGGGCAGCGTCTTCGCCGATATCAGCGCGGCCGAGGGGCTGCGCGACTGCGTGGCGCTGCTGCGCCACAGCTACCGCTTCGCCGGGGAGGAGGGGATAGGACGGCTGGCCGCCGCGGTCAACGCCGGGGATGCCCGCGCGGCGCTCTCGCTGCTGCACGGCCCAAGCGCCGATGTCGGCCTCTTCCGTGCGCAGGATGGAGCGCTGGAGTCGACGGCGCTGGCGCACTACCGCGCCATCTTCGAGGCCGACGACGCCGAAACGGCGCTGGCCTCCATGGAGCGTTTTCGCATCCTCTGCGCCGTACGTGGCGGCCCCCACGGGGTGGAGCGGCTCAACCGCCGCATCGAACGGGCCCTGGGTCGCTCCGGCCACTACCGCGGCCGCCCCATCATGATCACCCGCAACGACTACGCCGTCGGCCTCTTTAACGGCGATATCGGCATCCTCTGGCCCGACGCCGAGGCGGGTGGGGCGCTGCGCGCCTGGTTCATCCGCCCGGACGGCTCCGTTCAACGGCTGCCGCCCAGCCGCCTGCCCGAGCACGAGAGCGCCTACGCCATGACCATCCACAAGTCCCAGGGCTCGGAGTTCGATCAGGTGCTGCTGGTCCTTCCCGACGAGGAGAGCGAACTACTCAGCCGCGAGTTGCTCTACACCGGTATCACCCGTGCCCGCCAGGGGGTGGTGATCCGCGCCGGTGATGCGCTGCTGGAGCGCTGTATCCATGGGCGTACCCGCCGTCTCAGCGGCCTGATGGACAAACTGCACGACGGCGGTTTGCATCCTGAATGATTTGTAGTATAGTTGCGCTCCTCGGCGGTACCGGGGTTACAAACAACCTCAAGAGATAACGCCAAGCTTTTGATTTAATGCGGGAATAGCTCAGTTGGTAGAGCACAACCTTGCCAAGGTTGGGGTCGCGAGTTCGAATCTCGTTTCCCGCTCCAATCATCCGAAAAACCGGCCCCTCACGGCCGGTTTTTTTTCGTGCGCGAGATGGGCTACACTGGCGCCCGTCCCACCACCGGCCCCGGTGGCGAAATTGGTAGACGCAAGTGACTTAAAATCACTCGACGCAAGTCGTGCCGGTTCGACTCCGGCCCGGGGCACCATCTTTGCACCAAAATGCAGCATCTTGACGCCAGCTCACCCGAACGCCCCCCAAACCCCCATAAAATTAAGTGCTTGTAGGACAAATTCCGTTGACTTGAATCACCCACCTGAACGACAGTGTTAAAGTTAAGAAACAATCTGCCGACAGGTACGACAAGAACAAGCGGATATCAGGATTTCGAGGGCTATGAAAAAGAATCTTCCTATTACCAATATCGAAAAGACGTTCTCGAATAGAGCGAACATCCTCTCGACCACTGACCTCAAGGGCGCCATCACCTATGTCAACGGCGACTTCCTTGATATCGCCGGTTTCGAGCTGGACGAGCTGATCGGCAAGAACCACAATGTGGTGCGCCACCCGGACATGCCCCCGGCGGCCTTCGGCGACCTCTGGGCCAACATCAAGGCCGGTAACACCTGGCGCGGTATCGTCAAAAACCGCTGCAAGGACGGCGACCACTACTGGGTGGACGCCTACGTCACCCCCATCAAGCACAACGGCGAGGTGGTGGAGTACCAGTCGGTGCGCAGCAAGCCCAGGCCCGAATACGTCAAGCGTGCCGAGAAGCTCTACCCGCAACTGATGGAGGGTAAGATCCCCAAGGTCGTGCGTGCCTACGCCATGCCCCTCTCCTGGAAGCTCAACATCAGCTTCATGGCGACGCTGGCTCTCACCCTGTTTATCGCCCTGGTCACCGTCGGTATTCACCTTTCCGAGGCCGCCCTGGTCTTCGCGGTTGGGAGCGTGCTCAGCACCGTCGCCTCGCTGTTGATTACCCGCCCCATCAACATGGCGGTGAAGGAGGCCCTGTCGGTCAACGACAACAAGATCTCGCGCTACATCTTCACCGGTCGTAATGACGAACTCGGCAGTCTGATGCTGGCCATCAAGACCCTGCGCTCCGAGGCGGGCGGTATCGTCGGCCGTATCGCCGACAGCTCCAACAGCCTGGACAGGGCCACGGACGAACTGAGCCAGACCGTGGAGATCACCAGCCAGGGTGTGCAGCAGCAGTACTCCGAAACCGATCAGGTGGCCACCGCGGTCAACGAGATGTCCGCCAGCATCAACGAGGTGGCGGGTAACGCCCAGCTCACCTCCGAGGCCTCCGCCAACGCCAACGACGAGGCCAACAACGGCAAGCAGGTGGTGCAGGAGACCATCAACACCATCCGCGGTCTCGCCAGCGAGGTGGAGAAGGCGGGCGACGTGATCCGCCAGGTGGAGCAGGACAGCGCCAGCATCTCCACCATCCTGGAGGTGATCCGCGGCATCTCCGAGCAGACCAACCTGCTGGCACTCAACGCCGCCATCGAGGCGGCCCGTGCCGGTGAGCAGGGTCGCGGCTTCGCCGTGGTGGCCGATGAGGTGCGTACCCTGGCCAACCGCACCCACCAGGCCACTGCCGAGATTCAGGAGATGATTGAGAAGCTGCAGAGCGGTTCGCGTAACGCGGTAAAGGTCATGGAGCACAGCCGCGAACAGGCGGGGGAGAGCGTCGCCCAGGCCGAGAGGGCAGGGCAGTCGCTGGATGCCATCACCGCCGCGGTGGTTAACATCAGCGACATGAGCACCCAGATCGCCGCCGCGGTGGAGGAGCAGAGCGCCGTGGCCGACGAGATCAACCGCAGCATCATCACCATCCGTGATGTCTCCGAAAACACCATGGAGGGCTCACGGCAGAGCGAGAGGGCCAGCCTGGTAATGGCCGAGCAGGCCGAGGGGCTGCGCATGCTGGCCGACCAGTTCTGGGACAAGATGAAGGGCTAGGCCGACGCCGCCTGCCACGACGACGGCCCGCGCCCCCCGGCGCGGGCCGTTTTCATTTGCGCGCCGTATTGGCGATAATGGCGCCC
>JBFFSW010000071.1:0-6531 GCA_041572195.1 Thiohalomonadaceae bacterium
AGCACCGTGGCCTCGGAGTTGGCCACCCGCGAGGCGAGCGCCAGCAGCTGGCGCGAGGCGGGGTCATCGGCCACCGGTTCCCCCTCCAGGTCGGCGGCCAGCGGCAGGTGGCGCTCGATGCGCTCCAGTAGCTCGTCCGCCTCGAAGGGCTTGGTCAGGTAATCGGCGGCCCCCTCACGGATCGCCTGCACCGCCCGCTCCACCGAGCCGTAGGCGGTCATCAGCAGCACCGGCAGCTCGGGGCGGTCGGCCTTGAGGCGGCGCAGCAGGGCGTGGCCGTCCATGCCCGGCATGTTGACGTCGGTGAGCACCAGCGCCGGGACCTCGTCGCGCATCAGCGCCAGCGCCTGGGTGGCATCGGCGGCGTGCACGGCGCGGTAGTCGGCCAGATCCAGAATATCCACCAGGGCCTCGGCCAGGGCGGCGTCATCTTCGACGATCAATATAGTCTGTTGCATGCTTATCACCTCACGGGGTGTTCTTCACGGGCAGGCGCAGGCTGAAGCGGGCACCGCCGCTCACGCTCTCCCCCAACTCGATATCGCCCTGGTGGGCCAGGGCCACGGCCCGCACCACCGCCAGCCCCAGTCCGGTGCCGCCGGGGCGGTGGCTAACGAAGGGCTCGAAGAGGGTCTCGCGTTGCGCCTCGGGGACGCCGGGGCCATCGTCCTCCACCACCAGGTGGATGGCGCCGTCGGCGCGCTCGGCCAGCAGGCGGATATGACCACCCTCCCCCAGCGCCTCGGTGGCGTTGTTGATCAGGTTCTGCAGGGCACTGGCGATCAACGTGGGATTGACCCGCAGCTCATCACCCAGGGCATCGCCCGCCACCTCCACATGGATCTCACGCGCCTTCAGCGGTGCCAGGGCTCGTTGCAGCAACTCTCCGACCCGGACTAGCTCGATGGCACCGCGCTCGCCGCGGGCGAACAGCAGCATGTCGCCGATGAGCCGCTCCAGTTCACGCAGCCGCTCCAGTGCCCTGGCGCTGAAACGACGGCTGCGCTCGGGGTCGAGGTCGTCGCCCGCCAGGCGGGAGAGATAGAGGGTGGCGGCGCTCAGCGGGGTGCGGATCTGGTGGGCCAGGGAGGCGGCCATGCGGCCCATGTCGATGAGCCGTTTGTGTTGGCCAAGGGCGCGCGCCATGTGCCGCTCCTCGGTCACATCGCTGAACATCAGCAGCTGCCCCGGCTGCCCGGGAAGCGGGCGGGTGGCGAGGCTGAGCAGGCGGCCGTCACGCAGACGCAGGTCGGCGCCGGCGTCCGCCTCGAAGCGCTCGGCCACCACCTGGTGCCAGGGACGGCCGATGAGGGCGTCGGCAAAGAGCTCGCGGGCGGCGCCGTTGGCTTCCACCACCCGCCCGTGACCGTCGAGCAGCAGCACCGCGGCGGGCAGGGCCTCGAACAGCCCGGCCAGACGCGCGCAACGCCCCTCCTCCGCCGTATGGGCGGAGAGCGGAAAGGGTTCGACGATGTGGGTCACAGGCGGCATCTTCGGCTCCGGTCGATAGGTAAACGACCTTATGCAGGAACCGTGCCTGTATGGATTTTATATGTTTTTCAATCAGTTAAATCAGAGGAATAAAAACCGTGTCAAGAAGTTGTCGCCTACTCCTCGCGTTGCAGGCCGTACTTGCGCACCTTCTCCACCAGGGTGGTACGGCGCATGCCGAGGCGCTTGGCGGCGTGGGCCACCACCCCGTCGGCCTCGTCCAGGGCCTGCTGGATGAAGGCCTGCTCCAGCTGCGCCAGGTGCTCCTTGAGGTCGATGCCGCCGGCGGGCAACCCTGCGGCAGGGCTGGGTGCCGGGGCCGCCGCGGCGACGGGGGCCGGGGCGGGCTCCGCCATATTCAGCGGCGGTGTGGTATCGGTCCCCTCCATCTGGTACTTGGCGGGCAGCTCGGCATAATCCACCACCCCCTCGGGGTACATGATCACCAGTCGCTCCATGACGTTGGCCAGCTCGCGCACATTGCCGGGCCAGGGGTAACGACTGAGCGAGGACATCGCCGCTGGAGTGAGGCGGGTAGTGCCCCTCCCCTGCCGCTCCAGCCGCGCCAACAGTTCGGTGGCCAGCAGCGGGATATCCTCTGCGCGTTCGCGCAGGGAGGGCATCTCGATGGGGAAGACGTTGAGACGGTAGAAGAGGTCCTCACGGAACTCACCGGCGCCGATGCGCTCCTCCAGATCGCGGTGGGTGGCGGCCACCACCCGCACATCGGCACTGATGGGTTTGTTGGAACCGACCCGCTCGAAGGTGCGCTCCTGCAGCACGCGCAGCAGCTTCACCTGCATCGGCATCGGCATGTCGCCGATCTCATCGAGGAAGAGGGTCCCCCCCTCGGCCAGCTCGAAGCGACCCTGGCGGGCGGTGATGGCGCCGGTGAAGGCCCCCTTCTCGTGGCCGAACAGCTCGCTTTCCAGCAAGTCGCCGGGGATGGCGCCGCAGTTGACCGGGACGAAGGCGCGCTCACGGCGCGAGCTGAGGTGATGCAGGGCGCTGGCGACCACCTCCTTGCCGGTGCCGGACTCACCAAGGATCAGCACGTTGGCCTCGGAGTCGGCCACCTGCTCAATAAGGCGACGGACCATGACCATGGCGGGGCTGTTGCCCACCAGCACCTGTGCCAGCCTGGCGTTACTCTCGTGGGGATTGGTGCTCTGGCGGTAGATGTCACCGCGATGGAAGGCGCTGAGCAGCTGGGCGTGGTTGAGGGGTTCGTCGAGGCGGGCCAGCACCCCCTCGGGCAACTCCCCCTCGCCGCCGACCAGGAACAGCGGCACCCGCGGCGCCCAGGCAGCCAGGGCGGCGGCCTCCTCGGCGGCGGCGCCGCCGAGAATGATCATCTTCAGCTCATCGACGGCGTGTTCAGACCATTGACCGGGGGCGGCGACGCTCACCTCACCGGTTTCGAGAAAGGCGACGATGGCCTGTAACTGGAGCCCCTTCTCGGCATCCGCTTCTACGATCAAGACCTGCTCGGCGGGCATGGCACATCCTTTCCGGCGCTGGGGTAAAAACTCAATGATTCAAATGATTAGCTAGCCTGAGGGTACCGGCGCGGGGAGGGAATGTCAAAATATTGTCATGCAAGCATGGGGAGAAACGGGGAAAGGGGTGACGAAATGATGACAAACCAGGTTTAGAGCTGCTGATTGCCGCCGTAGGCCTGAACGGCGCGGCGGCCGGTCTGTACATGGCCGATCTTGGCGGCGATGGCCTCGCGCTCACGCACCCCCTCGTCGGTAATGGCGCGATCACGCTCCATCAGCGCACGGATAAACCCGGCCAACTCATCCTTCTCTGCATCAGCCACCGGCTGGGCGAAGAAGGCCTCCATCAACACGCGCCGCTCCAACTCAAGCTCGGCCACATCTCCCCAGGCCTGCTCGGCCATGCCCGCCTCCATGCGCTCGGTAAGGAGCTCAATGGCACGCCACTGCTCGCGGCGCTGCGGGGTAAGCGGCATGAGGCGGCTTAGACCTGGACGCTGCCGTTAAGCGGGCGCGGACGCTCGGCGCCTCGCTGGGCGGCGAAATCGCTGCGCACATCGTCAGGGATGGCGTCCCAGCCGCTCTTGATCTCGCGCAGCAGCCCGCTCACCTCATCGAGCATGGCCGGGTCGTTGCTGCTGTTGGCTTCCATCAGCCGACGCCCCATGTACTCGTAGAGCGCATCGAGGTTTTCGGCCATCTCACCGCCGGCCTCCTTGTCGAGGCTGCCGCGCAGGCCGTTGATAATGGAGACCGCCCAGCCGATATGCTCGCCTTTGACCGCGAAGTCATTACGGTCCATGGCCCCGCGGGCGATGGCGATCTTGTCCAGCGCCCCCTCCATCAACATCTGAATCAGGCGGTGCGGATCGGCCGCCTCCACCACGCTCTGGGTACCGGTCTTACCGTATTGGCTAATGGCACTGCGGACATTGGCGTTCATGATTCAAAACCCTCGTTTCAAACTTACATCAACCCGGCCAACTGGCCAGCCAGGTAATTGCTGGTTGAGTTCATCTGCCCGACCAGGGCATCAAGCGAAGTGAACTGCTTGTTGAAGCGGCGCTCGACGGTCTCCAGGCGCACCTCCATACGGGCCATCTGCTCACGCAGGGCGGTGATTCGGCTATCCAGGCCCTCGGTACGGGTGATAATCAGGCCGCCAGGGTTGAGCAGGCCGTCCACCACCGTATCCAGCCGCGCCGCAACGCCTTGACCGGCGTCACCAAACAACGAGGCGACACCCGCGAAGTCACTATTCAAGGCCGCTTCCAGATCGGCACTGTCCAGGCTCAGCTTGCCGTCACGGGTGGTGCCGACGCCCACCTCTGAGAGGTAAGTATAGGCGCTGGTGATACCGGTGGCGCTGGTATTGATGACACTGCGCATCTGACGCTCGATGCTCAACAGGGTGGAGTCACCGGCCAGATTACCGTCGTAGAAGGTATCGATCTGACCCTTCAACTCATTGTAGGCGTCGACGAAGCCCTGCACCGAGCCCTTCACCGCCTCAATGTCACGGTCAATGCTGAGAGTGCCCGAGCCATCGAAACCCGCACCGGCATCGGTGGCCTTGATCAGGTCGATGGTGACGCCGGTAATCGCGCCGGTCACCTTGTTGCTGGCGCTGGTGACGCTGAAGCCATCGATGGTCAGGGCGGCATCCGCCGCGGCGCTCACCTGAGTGAGGTTGCCGGAGGCGAGCTGGGAGAGCCCGGCGGCGTCGGTGTTGTTGAGGTCACTATCGACGGTGGAGACGGTGATGGCGTTGGCCGCGCCGGTCTCCTTGGAGGTCAGCACCAGACGGCTACCACCGGTCTCATTGATGATGGTGGCAGAGACACCGGTGTTGTCGGCGGCATTGTTGATGGCATCACGGACGCCGGCCAGGGTGTTGTTGGTGCCGTCGACGGCGACCGTGAAGGCGTTGCCCCCCACGTCGATGGTCAGATCACCGGTGCCCACGACCGTGGCGCTGTCGGCGAAGGTGGCCGAAGCCAGCTTGTGGCTGGTGGCCAGGGAGGTCACATTGATGTTGTAGCTACCGACGCTGGCGGTCTCGTCAGCGGTGGCGGTAAAGGCCTTGTCGTTGCTGCTGGTAGTCGAGTGAACCTGAAACTTGCTGACGGAGTTCAGCTCCAGCATCGCGTCCTGGAAGGTGGAAAGGGCGCTCTTGAGCTTGCCGTAATCGCTCACCTGCGCCTGCAGCAGCTTCTCCTTGCTCTGCAACGCGTTCAACGGACGTCGCTCCAGCGACATCAGCTGGGAGATGATGGACTTGATATCCAGCCCACTACCTACGCCCGGTGAACTAATCATCTTTACTAACCTCTCTTGAGGCGTACGAATCAGCCTCTCTTAAACACTGTATCGGCCATCATGCCTTGGTCTTTAGGATCAATCCGGCATTTTCCTCAATGCGCTTGGAGAGCTCCAGCAACTCGGCCGAGGGGATCTGACGGATCAGCTCCTCGGTCTCCGAATCGAGTACCTTGATGATGGTGCCACCGGATTCGTTGTCCACGTTGAATTGCAGCGAACGGTTGATGTTCTGCACGAAGCTGTTGAGTTCGGCGACCGCCTCCTGCAACTGCTCATTGGCGCGCTGCTGCTGGGACTTCTCCTCCGCGGGCTTGTTAGCCGTCGCCTCGGTCTGCTGCTGATCACGCACGCGGCTGTCGGTGGATGCCGACTTGACCGCCTGACGCTGCTCACTGTCGGCGACCGGCTTGCGCGCCGCCGCCATCTGCAACACCTCGGCAGAGATAGAGTTATTGACTTCCATAGCCATAATTCACCTCCGAAGAAACGGGAGACGGGTCCGAGGCTTAGCGGCCCCGAACCCTGTCTACTACACCATTCTAGGGGCCTTTGCCCTAACCATGCCAGTAGTTTACTGGAGCAGGGCCAGAGCGGACTGCGGCACCTGGTTGGCCTGGCCGAGCATGGCGATACCGGACTGCTGCAGGATCTGCGCGCGGGTCAGCGCGGCGGTCTCGGCGGCGAAATCGGCATCCATGATGCGGCTGCGGGCGGCGCTCAGGTTCTCCACGTAGTTCTCGGTGTTGGAGATGACCGCCTCGAAGCGGTTCTGCACCGCACCGAAGGTGCCTCGGGCGCTGGCCACGGCACCGATATCGGTCTCAAGCGTCTGGATCGCGGCGGAAGCAGCGGCCGAGGTGCTCACATCCACGGTACCAGCATTGGCCAGACCGTTGTTGTAAGCGCTCAGGCCGGTCAGGTCAGAGGTGGTCACCGTCACCTGGTGGGCGGCGATACCGTCCTGGCCGACCTGGAAGGTCAGTGCATTGGCGGCGCTCAGCAGGCCATTACCGTTGAAGGAGGTGGTCTGCACGATACGCGAGATCTCCTGGGTCAGCTGGTCGACCTCGGCCTGCAGACCGGTGCGGTCCTCAACGGTGGCGTTGGCGGACTGCACGGCGATCTCACGGATACGCTGCAGGTTGTTACCCACCTCACCCAGGGCGCCCTCAGCGGCCTGACCGAGGGAGATACCGTCAGCGGCGTTACGCGCGGC
>JBFFSW010000072.1:0-6521 GCA_041572195.1 Thiohalomonadaceae bacterium
CCCGCTTCGGCGCCTTCGTTCGCAGCCCGGCGGCGGCCCTGGCCTTCCTGCGGGCGCTGGCGGCTCGTCAGGCGCCGCACACCACCGGCCACAACCCGGCCGGGGGCTGGGCGGTGCTGGCGATGCTGGGGCTGAATCTGCTGATCGGCATCAGCGGCATCCTGGTGCTGGGGGCCGAGGAGGGCTTCGGTCCGCTGGCGGGCTGGGCCGACATCGGCAGCGGCGTGCTGCTGCATGAACTGCACGAACTGCTGGCCTGGTCGCTGATGGCCCTGGTGCTGCTGCACGTCGCCGCGGTGATCTACGAGAGTCGAAGCGAGGGGCAGAACCTGGCCGCGGGCATGATCCACGGGCGCAAGCGCGGCCTGCCCGAGGAGGCCGAGGAGGCCAACCGCCGTGGTATCGCCCTGGCGATGCTGCTGCTGCTGGGGTTCTACGCTGCCCTCTGGTTCATGCCCTATCTAAAGGGTGGCGATGAGCCCTATCGCCCCTTCGTCGGCCCGGAGCTGGCGCGAAGCGAGGCCTGGGTGGCGAACTGCGGCGAGTGCCACCTGGCCTACCACCCCAGCCTGCTGCCCGCGCGCTCCTGGAACCGCCTGCTCAAGGAGCAGGAGAACCACTTCCTGGAGGACCTGGCGCTGGACGAGGAGGTGGTGCTGGAGCTGCTGGAGTTCGCCGTTGCCCACGCCGCCGAGCGCGGTGCCAGTGAGGCGGCCTGGCGCATCGACCGTTCGATCGGCCCTGATGAGGCGCCGCTACGCATCAGCGCCACCGAGCACTGGCGTGAGGCCCACGAGGGGCTGGATGAGGCGCTGTTCAAGCGCGAGCCTGTGAACGGCCGCTTCGACTGCGCCGCCTGTCACCAGGACGCCAAGGCGGGCACCTTCAACAACGGCTCCATGCGTCTGCCTCGGCCCTAAGCCGTGGCTAAGATAGGTTTGCCACGATATCATTCCAAACCCCCTACGTTGAGGAACGATGTAACCATGCGTACCTTGAGTCTTTCCATGCTGCTGCTGGCGCTGTGCGTGCCGCATGCCGCCTCGGCCGATACCGTCGACGAGCTGCTGGAGCAGTACCGCGCCGAGGGCGCGGGCGAGTTCAGCGCCGAGGCGGGCCAGCGGTTGTGGCATGCCCAGCACAGCCACGGCACGGCCCCCAACAGCCGCAGTTGTGTCAGCTGCCACACCAGCGACCCCCACTCCATCGGTGAGCACGTGCGTACCGGCAAGAGCATCAAGCCGATGGCGCGCTCGATGAACTTCGAGCGTTACACCGAGCAGGAGAAGGTTGAAAAGTGGTTCAAGCGTAACTGTAAATGGACCCTGGGGCGTGAGTGCAGCGCGCAGGAGAAGGGCGACCTGCTGGTCTTCCTGCGCAGCCACTGATAGCACCCAATCGAATTTTTAGGAGAGGACTGATGATCAAGAAAAGCGCACTGATTCTGCTGGCCGGGCTGCTGAGCGCCCCGCTGATGGTGATGGCCGACGGCGCCGGTTCCGGCGGCTCCGGCGGCAGCTACAAGCGTGGCCCCGGGGTCAAGCCGGTGGAGAACAAGGCCTACCTGGAGGAGTGTGGATCCTGTCACTTCGCCTACCAGCCCGGCCTGCTGCCGCGCCGCTCCTGGGAGAAGGTGATGGCCGGTCTCGACGCCCACTTCGGTGACAACGCCGAGCTGGATGAAGAGACCCTGCTCGAACTCACCACCTACGTCATGGACCACGCCGCCGATCAGGCGCTGGAGAAGCGTTCGGTGAAGATCATGCGCTCGCTGCAGCGTGACGAGGCGCCGCTGCGCATCACCGAGACCCCCTACATCCGTCACCAGCACGACGAGATCCCGGCCCGCTACATCAAGCACCCGGAGATCGGCACCCTGAGCAACTGCACCGCCTGCCACAAGAAGGCGCGTGAGGGTTACTACGGCGAGCGCTGGATCGAGATCCCGGGCGTGGGTCCCTGGGAGCATTAAGACGACAACGCTGAAACGAAAAAGCCGGGCATCGCCCGGCTTTTTTGTGCCTACAGCCCCGAGGCCAGTTCCAACTCCCGCCAGCGGTTGACGATGGCGCAGAAGAGTTCGGCGGTGCGCTCCGCGTCGTAGACCGCCGAGTGGGCCTGTTCGTTGTCCCAGTTGATGCCCGCCGCCTGGGCGGCGCGGGCCAGCACCGTCTGGCCGTAGGCGAGGCCGCCGAGGGTGGCGGTGTCGAAGGTGCTGAAGTTGTGGAAGGGGTTCTTCTTGAAGCGGGTGCGATCCACCGCCGCCTTGAGAAAGCCCAGGTCGAAGAAGGCGTTGTGGCCGACCAGGATGGCGCGGCTGCAGCCCTGGCCCTTCACCTCCTCGCGCACCGGCAGCAGCACCTGCTCCAGTGCTTCGCGCTCGGGCAGGGCCAGGCGGAAGGGGTGGTAGGGGTCGATGCCGGTGAACTCCAGCGCGCGCTGTTCGAGATTGGCGCCGGGGAAGGGCTCCACGTGGGCGGCGAAGGTCTGCCGCGGGTGCAGCTCACCGCTGGGGTCCATGCCGATGGTGACCGCGGCGATCTCCAGCAGGGCGTCGGTGTCGGCGTTGAATCCGGCGGTCTCCACATCCACCACCACGGGCAGGAAGCCGCGGAAGCGGTTGGCGATACGGGGTTTCTCTTCATCAGGTAACATCGGGCAAAGCTTAACGGATTGGGAGGGGCTATGCGAGGCTCACTGATGAGGGCGGGGTTGTTCATCCTGTGGCTAATGGCCGTACCGACGCTCTCCGCCGAGGGGGTGTTCTGGCGCGTGGAGGCCGCCACGGGGGCACCGGTGGGTTACTTGTTGGGCACCCTGCACAGCGATGATGCGCGGGTGAACCGCCTCTCCCCGGCGCTGGAGCGGGCACTGGAGGGGAGCCGCAGTCTCACCCTGGAGCTGGATTTCGGCGCCATCGACCCGCTGGCGGTGAGTGGCTCGATGTTCGCCCCTCAGGGCGGCGGTCTGGCCGAGCTGTTGCCGCCCGAACGCTACGCCCAGTGCCTCGTCGCCCTGGCGCCTCATCACGTCCCGGAGAGCGCGGCGGCGCGCATGCGTCCCTGGGCGGCGCTGATGACCCTGAGCATGCCCCCGGCCCGTGACGGCCGCTTCCTTGACCTGGTGCTCTACCAGCGTGCTCAGCGTCTGGGGCTGGCCGTGCACGGCCTGGAGAGCATGAACGAGCAGCTGGCGGTCTTCTCCGGACTGTCGTTGGAGGAGCAACTGGAGCTGCTGGCGATGACCCTGGATGAGCTGCCACGCCAGGCCGAGCAGATGGAGGCGATGATCCAGGCCTACGCCGTCGGCGACCTCTCCGCGCTGGTGGCGATCACCGAGGCGGAGGTGCAGCGCAACGACAGCGAGACCCTGCGCCGCTGGATGGTGAGCCTGGTGGAGGAGCGCAACCGGAGGATGCTGGAGCGACTTCAGCCGCGTCTGGAGGAG
Source organism: Thiohalomonadaceae bacterium (assembly GCA_041572195.1). GTDB lineage: Bacteria > Pseudomonadota > Gammaproteobacteria > Thiohalomonadales > Thiohalomonadaceae > JBFFSW01. The sequence continues at coordinate 3,448 of JBFFSW010000072.1, forward strand.
GGGGGCGCCTTCATGGCCGTCGGCGCCCTGCATCTGGCCGGGGAGACGGGGTTGATCGCCCAGCTGAGGGGGCTGGGCTATCGCTTGGTGGAGGTGGAGTAGGGCCTCAGCCCTGCAACTTCCAGTTCAACACCTTTCCGGCCATGAACGGCACCAGCCGCTGCTCCCCGAAGGGGTAGTCGGCGGGGACCTCCCAGGGCTCCTTTTTCAGGGTGATGGTGTCGGTGTTGCGCGGCAGGCCGTAGAAGTCGGCGCCGTGGAAGCTGGCGAAGCCCTCCAGTCGGTCCAGCGCCCCGGCGCGCTCGAAGGCCTCGGCGTAGAGTTCGATGGCGGCGTGGGCGGAGTAGATTCCGGCGCAGCCGCAGGCGCTCTCCTTGGCGCCCTTGGCGTGGGGCGCGGAGTCGGTGCCGAGGAAGAATTTGGGATTGCCTGATGTGGCCACCTCCACCAGCTTCTCGCGGTGGCTCTCGCGCTTGAGCACCGGCAGGCAGTAGTGGTGGGGATGCATGCCGCCCACCAGCATGGCGTTGCGGTTGAGCAGCAGGTGTTGCGGGGTGATGGTGGCGGCGATCTGGTCGTCGGCGTGCAGCACGAAGTCGGCCATCTGGCGGGTGGTGATGTGCTCGGCCACCACCTTCAATTCCGGGTAACGCTCCAGCAGCGGCCCCAGCACCCGCTTCAGGAACTCCGCCTCGCGGTCGAAGACATCCACCGCCGGGTCGGTCACCTCGCCGTGGACCAGCAGCGGCAGCCCCAGCGCGGCCATGCGCTCCAGGGTGGGGTAGGCCTTGCGGATGTCGGTCAGGCCCGAGTCGGAGTTGGTGGTGGCCCCGGCCGGGTAGAGCTTCACCGCCTTCACCTGGCCGCTCTCCACCGCCCGCTCGATCTCCTCGGGCGGGGTGTTGTCGGTGAGGTAGAGGGTCATCAGCGGCTCGAAGCGCGAGCCCTCGGGCAGCGCCGAGAGCACCCGCTCGCGGTAGGCCAGGGCCTGCTCGGTGGTGGTCACCGGCGGGTTGAGGTTGGGCATGACGATGGCGCGGGCGAACTGCGCCGCGGTATGCGGGGCCACCGCCTTGAGGGCGTCGCCATCGCGCAGGTGCAGGTGCCAGTCGTCGGGGCGGGTGAGGGTGATGGAGTCCACGTGCTTGGCCTTATTTCGGTTATTCGGGGAAGTGGGCGGCGACGAAGGCGCGCATCGCCGCCTCCAGCAGGGTCGGCCCCTGGGCGAGGATGTCGGGCTCGCAGGAGGCGGACCACTGCTGGTCACCCTCGGTGTCCCAGTTGAGGTCGATGTGCTTCTCCTCCACCAGCGGTCCGCCCTGTGACCAGAAGTGGCTGGGGCGCCACTGGCGCGGCGGCAGATTGTGGCCGGGATGGTAGTAGAGCAGGCCATCCTCGCCGCGGAAGGTCTCCAGCCCGCGGGCCTTGGCGACCCACTCGTCCAGCGCTATGCCCTGTAGTTCCGATACGTTCATGATGTGACTCGACCTTGTCAGTGTGGGCGTAATTATGGACCATTCAGCCTTCGCATAACATTCCCCGAACGGATGGAGAGCCCCTTGGAGGCACTGCTGATCATCATCGTCGTGTTGTTGGGCGCCTACTGGTACAACGCCATGCAGGCCCACGAGCAGGCCATGCGTGCGGCGCGCAACGGCTGCGAGCGCTATGCCCTGCAACTCTTAGACGAGAGCGTCGCCATGGAGCGACTGCGTCTCAAGCGCGACGGCAGCGGTCGCATCCGTTTCCAGAGACGCTATCGCTTCGAGTTTCTCGGCGCCGACGACGGTCGCTCATCGGGGTGGGTGGAGTTGCTGGGTTTGAGGGTGGTTGCCGTGCAGCTGCAGCAGGCCGAGGGGATGATGCACGAGTTGCACTAGTGGCGGTCGTGGTGCTCCCAATCTTTGGGAAAGCGCGGCGCGTAGCCCATGTAGAGGGCCAGCATCACCAGCATGATCAGGCCGTGGGCCTCGTCGTGTTCGTGGGGGCGGATAAGTTCGAAGGTGACCAGCAGCGTGGCCAGGAGCTCGGCGAAGATGAGGGATATTGCGCAGAAGAAGACCGCGAATAGAAGTCCCCGCATTGGCTGGTGGCGGTGGCACCGCCGTCACCCCCTCTCGCTGGGGCGACGACGGTGATGCCCCCTACAGCCCGATCAGCTCGGCGTGGATGACGATCTCCCGGACCGCGGCCAGCAGAACGGTGGACTTGGTGGCGTCCGGGTTGTACTCCACCACCACCAGGTGGGACTCTTCTTCCGGCATGTGCACGCTGACCACGCCATTGACGTTGCGCAGGGCGGCCTCTACCTTGGCGCGCGTATCCTTATCGGCGTCCTGATCGATGTGGATGGTCACATCCACCAGTTTGATATCCGACATATTCCCCTCCTCATGTTGCTTCGTTTATTTTGGAACCAAAGCTATGTTTGATTCCATCTAACCAGATGGCGGGAGGGGTGTCCAGCATTCTTCTCAGCCCTGAATGCCACCCTCGGTCAGGGCCGCCGGGTCCAGCAGTTTTTCCAGTTCGGCGCGGCTGAGATCGGTCTCCTCCTCGGCCACGTCGATCACCGCGCGCCCCTCGGCGTAGGCCTTCTTGGCGATGGCCGCCCCCTTCTCGTAGCCGATCACGCGGTTGAGCGCGGTGACCAGGATGGGGTTGCGCGCCAGGGCGTCCTTGAGGTTTTCATCGTTGACGCTGAAGCCGTCCACCGCCTTGTCGGCCAGCACCCGCGCGGCGTTGCCGAGAATCTCAATGGACTGCAGCAGGTTGTGGGCGATCATCGGCAGCATCACGTTGAGCTGGAAGTTGCCGTGCTGGGCGCCGCAGGTGATGGCGGCATCGTTGCCGGTGACCTGGGCGCAGACCATCATCACCGCCTCCGGGATCACTGGGTTGACCTTGCCGGGCATGATCGAGGAGCCGGGCTGCAGCGCGGGCAGGGCGATCTCACCCAGGCCCGCCAGCGGCCCGGAGTTCATCCAGCGAAGGTCGTTGGCGATCTTCATCAGCGAGGCGGCCACGGTCTTCAGCTGGCCGGAGAGCTCCAGTGCGGTGTCCTGACTGGAGAG
>JBFFSW010000073.1:0-6504 GCA_041572195.1 Thiohalomonadaceae bacterium
CATCTCATCGCAGGCCTCGCGGGCCAGGCGCGCCGCCTCTTTGTTGATCTCGTAGACATACTCCTCCAGCCCGTAGTTGTGCATCGCCACGCGGGTGGAGTTGAAGGTGTTGGTCTCGAGGATGTCGGAACCGGCCTCGAGATAGGCCTGGTGGATCTCCTTGACGATCCGCGGCTGGGTCAGACAGAGCAGGTCGTTGGCGCCCTTGAGGTCCGAGGGCCAGTCGGCAAAGCGCTCGCCGCGGTAGTCCGCCTCCTCCAGCTTGTAGCCCTGGATCATGGTGCCGGTGGCGCCATCGAGGAAGAGGATGCGCTCGGCCAGGGCCTGGACGAGTTTGGCGGAGTTGGTGCCGGTGTAGGTCTGGGTCATGGGGAGGTCTTTTTCGGCTGCTATCTCGTTGAGAGATGTGAATTTTACCATGCCGTCCGGGGCCTGTAACGACGCATCCCGGATCGCCGTCTATACTATGACTCCGCTTCCAGATAAGGAGGACGCGGTCATGAGTACAACTGAAACTCTGTTGCACATCGACGAGAACCTCACAGCTGCACAACGTGAGGAACTTCTTCTCAACCTGGGCAACAGCCCCGACGGCATCCACGCCGATCACCACAGCAGCAAGTCGCACCTGATGTTCGTTGCCTACGACAACTGTGAAACCTGCCCCCACGACCTGGTGGCGATGGCCATGGATGTCGGCATTCACGCGCAGGTAGTCGACCTGTAAACCCACGTGCTGGCAGCCACGGCTGCCCGCACCCGCCCCTAGCCCATCCTCACCGCCGAGGGCAGGCCGTGACGAAGTGACGCCACCGTCACGGCCCCTCGCAGCGCGGCCACCACCTCCGCCAGCGGCTCGGCGAGGTTGAGGCGGTAGTCGCACTCACCGGGCTCGCTCGCGGGCCAGGCCAACCGTTCCCTGGGCGGGGCGAAGTGGGCACTCACACCCGGCTTATTGCCCCGCGCATCGACCCGGTACCAACCGATGCCGTCGAGGTAGAGGGTGGTGAAACCGTGCAACACGAAGCCCCCCTCGCCATCGGCCAGGCGCTGGTAGTCGAAGCCGGCGGGGATGGCGTTGGCCCGCAACAGGGCGGTGAGCAGGTGCGCCTTGGCGTAGCAGATGCCGTGGCCCAGGGCCAACACCTCGGAGGCGGCGCAGGCCACCGCCGCCCCGCCATCGTAGGGGGCGTCAAAGCTGTGGCGAATCGCATCGCGCACGAAGAGGAAGCAACGCGCGGCGATCATCGCTGCGTCGTCCGCCCCATGGGCCAACCGCCGCGCCAGCTCGGCCACCGCCGCGTTATCGGCATCACACACTCCATCGCTCTGCAAATACTCATCCATTACCGATCACCCCATCCAATATCAGCAACATCTCATCGATCTCGTTCGCGCCGACATTGAGCGCGGGCATAAAGCGCAGCCGGTGGGGCCGCGGGGCGTTGATGATCAGCCCCGCCTCGAAGGCGGCCGCCGCTATCATCGGGGCATCCAGCCCAGCGGTATCCAATGCCAGCAGCAAGCCCTCGCCGTGGACCGGGCCGAGGCCGTGTCTTGCCGACAGTGCCTCCAGCCCCCGCCGCAGCCGCTTGCCCTGGGCACGCACGGCGGCGAGGAAGTCGGCGGCGGCCACCGTCGTCAGCACCGCATCGGCCACCGCGCAGGCCAGGGCGTTGCCGTTGAAGGTGCCCCCCTGCTCGCCCGGCTCGAAGCAGCTGATCGCCTCGCCACAGAGCATGGCGCTGATGGGCAGGCCGCCCCCCAGGCCCTTGCCGAGGGTGAGGATGTCGGGCCTGACGCCGTAGTGCTCAAAGGCAAACAGCTCGCCGGTGCGGCCGATGCCGGTCTGCACCTCATCGAGGATCAGCAGCAGGCCGTGCTCATCGCAGAGCCGGCGCAGCCCACACATGAACTCCGCCGTGGCGGGCACCACCCCGCCCTCCCCCTGTATGGGCTCGAGCATGATCGCCACGCTGTTGTCATCGATCAGCGCCGCCACCGAGGCCAGGTCGTTGTAGCGGGCATGGCTGAAGCCCGGCACCCTGGGCTCGAACAGCCCCCGCCACTGCGGCTTGCCGCTGGCCGACATCATCGCCAGGGTGCGGCCGTGGAAGCCGTTCTCCATGGCGATGATGCCGTGGGCGCCGCCCTTGTGAACCGCCCCCCACTTGCGCGCCAGCTTCACCGCCCCCTCGTTGGCCTCGGCCCCGGAGTTGGCGAAGAAGAGCTGTTCCAGGCCGCTGAGGGCGGCCAGGCGGCTCGCCAGCCTGAGCATCGGCCCGTTGTAGAAGCCGGGCCCGGCGCCCAGCAATCTACCGCCCTGCTCGACCAGCACCCGCTGCAGTACCTCCGGGGCGTGGCCCAGGCTGTTGACCGCCCAGCCCTGGACGAAGTCGAGCCAGCGTCGGCCGGTAGCATCGTACAGGCGCGAACCGCGCCCCTCGACGAACACCACCTCGGGCCGTTGGGTGACGGGCATCACCGCCGCTACGCTCGCTTTCATCTTCTATCTCCCTGCTTTTCGATGGACAAAGAAAAAGGCCGTGGTCCTCGCGGGCCACGGCCTTTTTCGGAAAATCCGGCTTTTCTATCGCCTACACATCCACTTCCCCGAAACGCACGCAGCCACGCACCCCGCTCCAACGGCGGCGCATCACCAGGCGTTTAATCATTTTCGGTGAGATGTTCATGGGCATCACTTTGGACGCGCAATAGGCTAAAGTCAATAACATGGGAATGAAACAGAGTTACTTCGCCTTCGGCGATCCGCTGGCGTGGCTGGATCGGAAGCTGCACCCGTACCGTCATCAGGCACTGACGGAACTGAACGGCCACGAGATCGCGGTGAGCTGGACCCGGCGCGCCGATCAGGCGATGTCGTTGCGCGACACACCGCTACGTGCCGAGATGCAGCTCTACTTCTCCTGCGTGGTGAAGAAGCGGGTGCTGTTCCACGATGCGGACGATGGCCTGGACTTCACACCGGTCAACACACAGCTGGCCATCGCCTTCCGCCCGGTGGAGGCCAGCTCCTGCGACCCGGTGGCCTTCGCCGCGAACCACCCGGAACGGCGTGAGATGTCGGCCACCGGTGCCGCGAAGATGCGCGCCAAACGACTCTTTGTCGATTTTCGCCAGGGGCAGTGGCTGGGCGAATTCGAGGTCTGACTACTCCACCGTCACCGACTTGGCGAGATTGCGCGGCTGATCGACGTCGGTGCCCTTGAGCACCGCCACGTGGTAGGAGAGCAGCTGCAGGGGGATGGTGAAGGTGATGGGGGCAACCGCCTCATCCACCGTCTCGATGCCGTGCACGGTGAGCCCCTCCTGCTGCTGCCACTCGGTCTCCTTGTCGGCGAAGACGTAGAGGCGGCCGCCGCGGGCGCGCACCTCCTGCAGGTTGGACTTGAGCTTCTCCAGCAGGTCGTTGTTGGGGGCCACGGCGATCACCGGCATGTTCTCGTCCACCAGCGCCAGCGGACCGTGCTTGAGCTCGCCCGCCGGGTAGGCCTCGGCGTGGATGTAGGAGATCTCCTTGAGCTTGAGCGCCCCCTCCATCGCCACCGGGTACTGGGAGCCGCGCCCCAGGAACAGGGCGTTGTGCTTGTCGGCGAAATCGGCGGCCAGGGATTCGATGGTGTCGTTCAGCCCCAGGATCTCCTCGATCCGTCGCGGCAGCGACTCCAGCTCGGAGACCAGCAGCTGCTCCTCCTCCTCGCTCATCTCGCCACGGCGGCCGAGGACGATAGTGAGCAGCAGCAGGGCCACCAGCTGGGTGGTGAAGGCCTTGGTGGAGGCGACGCCGATCTCGGCGCCGGCTCGGGTCAGCAGGGTCATATCCGCCTCGCGCATCAGCGAGGACTCGGCCACGTTACAGATGGCCAGCGAGTGATCGAAGAGCTTGGAGCGGCGCGCCTCGCGCAGGGCCGCCAGGGTATCGGCGGTCTCGCCTGACTGGGAGATGAGCACCATCAGGGTGCCGGACTCGTGCACCGGGCTGCGGTAGCGGTACTCGCTCGCCACCTCCACATGGCAGGGCAGCCCGGCGATGGACTCGATCCAGTACTTGGCCACCAGACCGGCATGGAAGGAGGTGCCACAGGCGACGATCTGCACCCGGCGGGTGGCGTCGAAGGCCGCCGCCGCCTCGGGGCCGAAGCAGGCCTCCAGCACGCGTCCACCGGCGATGCGCCCCTCCAGGGTGTCGGCCACCGCGCGCGGCTGCTCGTGGATCTCCTTGAGCATGTAGTGGCGGTACTCACCGCGCTCCACCGCGTCGGCGGTGAGCTGAGACTCGCGCTCCTCGCGCTCGACCACATCACCGTTGGCATCGTAGATGGTGAGCTCTTCACGGCGGATATCGGCGATATCCCCCTCCTCAAGGAAGATGAAGCGGCGAGTGACCGGCAGCAGCGCGGCCACGTCGGAGGCGATGAAGTGCTCACCGATGCCGATGCCGATCACCAGCGGCGAACCGCGGCGGGCGGCCACCAGGCGCCCCTGCTCACCGTTGCTGATCACCCCCAGGGCGTAGGCCCCCTCCAGCTCGGCGACGGTGGCGCGCACCGCCGCCAGCAGGTCGCCACCCTGTTTCTGGTGATGGTGGATCTGGTGGACGATCACCTCGGTGTCGGTGTCGGAGGTGAAGGTGTAGCCCGCCGCGCGCTGCAGCTCGCGTAGCGCCTCGTGGTTCTCGATGATGCCGTTGTGCACCACCGCCACGCTCTTCTCGCAGACGTGCGGGTGGGCGTTGGCCTCGCTGGGCGCGCCGTGGGTGGCCCAGCGGGTGTGGGCGATGCCGCAGTGGCCGTTGATCGGCTGCTCGCCAATCAGCGCGCTCAGCGCCTCCACCTTGCCCGGCATGCGTCGCCGTGCCAGGCAGCCCTCGCCGTCCACCAGGGCCACGCCCGCCGAGTCGTAGCCGCGGTACTCCAACCGCCGCAGCCCCTCCAACAGGATGGGGGTGACATCACGCTCGGCTACCGCTCCGACGATTCCACACATAGGCTCGCTTCCTTATCCTCGATTGACGTAGCGCCTGCGCACCACGGCGTTGAATACCTGCACCCACTGGGGGTCGAACTGCTTACCGGCCATGCCGTTGATCTCAGCCACCGCGCGCAACACGCTGCGCTTGTGTTCGCGGTCGGCGCGCTCGTGGGTCATCGACTCGAAGGTGTCGGCGATGGCGATGATACGCGCACCGGGGTGAATCGTCTCCCCGATCAGGCCATTGGGATAGCCGCCGCCACCGAACCACTCGTGGTGCTGTTCGACCATGGTCGCCGCCTCGTCCCAGCCGCCGAGCTGGCGCAGTACGCTGGCGGCCAGCGTCGGGTGTTTGTGCAGTCGCTCCAGCTCCGCGCCGTCGAGGTCGTCGGGGCTGTGCAGCAGATCCAGCGGCAGGAAGGCCATGCCCATATCATGCAGGTAGACCGCCGCCTGTAGCTGCGGTTCATCCACCGGCGAGTCGGCCTCGGCGTTGATCTCCAGCACCAGCTCCATCAGCCGCGTGCAGCGCTCGCGCCAGTAGGGGGAACGGTCCTGCAGCTTTGCGGCCAGTTCACTGAAGAGCTGAAGGTCGGCGTGGCCCTCGCCCGTCTCGGTCTGCTCGTCGAGAAAGCCGGGGTCGAGCAGGTGGATCACCTGGCGGCTGGCCGCCTCCAGGCCAAACTGATCGGCCACGGCCAGCTCCGCCAGCGCCGCCTCCAGCGCCACGCAGCGGGGATCGTTAATCTTGCCGCTGCCGAAGCTGCCGTGGCACAGGCCGCGGATCTCATTAACCGAGAGCAGGAACAGGTCGCCGAGCAGCGGTGTGTAGCGGATCTCGCCGCGGCGCGCCCGCTCGAGGACGTTCTCCACCGTGTGTACCAGGTCGGAGTAGCGCCCCAGGTGCATCATCCGCAGGTTGCTCTTCACCGAGTGCAGGGTGCGGAAGAGGTCATCCAGCAGCCCCGCCTCGGTGGGCTGGTGCTCCAGGGCGAAGACCGCCTGCTCCACCGCCTGGTAGGCGTCGCTGAGCTCGCCCATGAAGTCACGGATCAGCTCATCGTCCAACTCTTCGCTGAGGTGGCTCGTCATGGCTTCTTCTTTTGCGGCCGCTTCCAGTTTTCGACGCTGCTCTGCTTCACCCGGCTGAGGGTCAGGGCCCCGGCCGGTGCGTCGCGGCTAATGGTGGAACCCGCGCCGATGGTGGCGCCGTCACCGATGCTCACCGGCGCCACCAGCTGGCTGGCGGAGCCGATGAAGGCGTCGTCGCCGATGACGGTGCGGTGCTTGTTGGCGCCGTCGTAGTTGCAGGTGATGGTACCGGCGCCGATATTCACCCGCGCGCCCATCTCGGTGTCGCCGATGTAGCTGAGGTGGCCCATCTTCGAGCCGCGGGCGATGTGGCTGTTCTTTACCTCGACGAAGTTGCCGACGTGGGTCTCGCCTTCGAAGCGGCTGCCGGGACGGACCCGTGCGTAGGGGCCGAAGTTGCAGCGTTCGCCCGCCTCCACC
>JBFFSW010000074.1:0-6477 GCA_041572195.1 Thiohalomonadaceae bacterium
CCGCCCGCCGCCTCGTAGGCGCTCTTTTCGATCTCAAGCATCTTGTGGGCCAGCTCGCTACTCTGGGCTCGCAGCATGGCGGTGTCCACCAGCACCCCGTGGCGCTCGATGCGCGATATCACCGACAGCAGCGGCACCTCCAGCTGTTGGTACAGCTCACGGGGCTTATCCTCGGATTGCAGCTTTTCCCACAGTGTTCGATGCAGTTGCAGGGTGATATCGGCATCTTCGGAGGCGTAGGGGACAGCCTGCTCCAGGTCCACCTGGGAGAAGGGGATCTGCTTGGCCCCCTTGCCCGCCACCTCTTCATACTTGATGGTGGAACGGCCCAAGTAACTCAGCGCCAGCGAGTCCATGTCGTGGCGGCTGGCGGTGCTGTTGTAGACGTAGGACTCCAGCATGGTGTCGTGGGTGATGCCGCGCAGCTGGATATCGTAGTTGGCCAGCACCCCCATGTCGTACTTGAGGTTCTGCCCCACCTTAGGCTTATTCTCATCCTCCAGCAGCGGCTTGAGGCGCGCCAGTACCACGGCCCGATCCAGCTGATCCGGGGCGCCGGGGTAGTCGTGGCCCACCGGGATGTAGACCGCCTCGCCGGGTTCCACGGCGAAGGAGAGCCCCACCAGCTCCGCCTCCATCACATCCAGCGAGCTGGTTTCGGTGTCCAGGCAGATGAGCTCGGCGGACTCCAGGCGGCTCACCCAGGCCTCGAATTCGCCCTCGTCGAGGATGGCGCGGTAATGGGCCTCCACGGGCTCCGGCGTGACCACGGGCTCTTCACTCTCTTCACCCAGCTCCGCCAGCCAGGACTTGAAGCCCATCTCGGTGAAGAGCGCGCGCAGGGCCTCGCTGTCGGGGGTACGGCGTTGCAGCTCGTGGTGTTGCAGTGGCAGCTCCAGGTCGCAGCGAATGGTAACCAAGTCGCGTGATAAGGGGAGCATCTCCAGCGATTCGCGCAGATATTCGCCCACCTTGCCCTTGATCTCGTCGGCGTGGGCCATCACCCCATCCAGGCTGTCGTAGGCCTGAAGCCACTTCACCGCGGTCTTGGGGCCGCACTTGGGCACCCCGGGGACGTTATCCACCTTGTCCCCCACCAGCGCCAGGTAGTCGATGATGCGGGTGGCGGGCACGCCGAACTTCTCCTCCACCTGGGCCGGGTCGGAGAGGGTGTCGGTCATGGTGTTGATGAGGGTGACGTGCTCGTCCACCAGCTGGGCCATGTCCTTGTCACCTGTAGAGATGAGCACCGGCATCCCCTCGGCGGCGGCGCGCCGGGCCAGGGTGCCAATCACATCGTCCGCCTCCACCCCCTCAATGGCCAGCATCGGCAGACCCATCGCCTCGACGATGCGGTGGATGGGCTCGATCTGCTCGCGCAGCTCCTCCGGCATGGGCGGGCGGTTGGCCTTGTACTCGGGGTACATCTCGTGGCGGAAGTTCTTGCCCTTGGCATCGAAGACCACCGCTACCTCATCGGGTGCGTAGTCGGCCAGCAGCCGCCGCAGCATGTTGGTGACGCCGTAGATGGCCCCGGTGTTGAGCCCGGCGGCGTTGGTCAGCGAGGGCATGGCGTGGAAGGCGCGGAACAGGTAGGAGGAGCCGTCCACCAGCACCAGGGGCTTTTTCTTCTCAGTACTCATCTCAACTCATCACCGATACGACGTGTGGTCGACGATGATATCAGCCCATGCGCGCCGATGACGGCAAACTTATATAGAATAGGGCGAACAATGAAACGGGGATGGACACCATGAGGATCCTGCTGGTCGATGACGACCCGCTTCAGCTGAGCTTCTTCAGCGCCATTCTGGAGGCCCGTGGCCACCAGGTGGACGCCATCGACAACGGCGAGGCGGCGCTGACCGCATTCCGTGAACAGGGCCACCGGCTGCTGCTGGTGGACTGGGAGATGCCGGGGATGAGCGGCATCGAGCTGGTCGAGCGGATACGCGCCCAACCCGAGGGCGAGGCGCCGATGATCCTCATGGTCACCGGCCGCTCCGAGCCGGAGGACCTGGTCAAGGCGCTGGCCGCCGGCGCCAACGACTACCTCACCAAGCCCTTCACCCCCAATCTGCTGGAGCTGCGCCTGAGCATCGCCGAGCAGCAGAGCGTGGTGATGCGCGAGCGTCACAACAGCCGCCGCCGCCTGGAGCAGGCCCTGGAGCGCAGCCGCCGCGCGCGCGAGGATCTGGTCTCCATCCTCGATCAGATGGAGCACGGCACCGTGCTCTGCGACGCCACCGGCGGCATCCGCTTCCTCAGCTACAGCGTCTGCGAACTGTTCAATCTCGACCACGAAACGGACCTGGGCCGCCACTGGCGCAGCGCCTTCCCCTTCGCCTCGGGAGAGCTGGACGCCCTGGAACGGCTCGGTGAACTTCCCAAGGCGGAGCGTGAGCACCTGCAGCTGGAGCTTCGACGCGAGGACGGCAAGCGCTTCTGGATGGACGCCACCATCCACGACGACCCGCGCGACGAGGGGGCCTGGATCTTCATCTTCCACGACGTCACCGAGGTCCACGACCTGCGCCGCATGCTCGATGAGCAGGCGCAGTTCCAGGACTTCGTCGGCAAGAGCCGCCCGATGTTGCAGATCTACCGCCAGATCCAGGAACTGGCCGGGGTGGACATCACCGTGCTGGTCAACGGCGAGACCGGCACCGGCAAGGAGCTGGTGGCGCGCGCCCTGCACAACACCAGCCACCGCAAGGACAAGCCCTTCATCGCCGTCAACTGCGCCGGGCTCACCGACTCGCTGCTCACCAGCCAGCTCTTCGGCCACCGCAAGGGGTCCTTCACCGGCGCCGTCTCCGACCACAAGGGGCTGTTCGAAGAGGCCAACGGCGGCACCCTGTTCCTCGACGAGATCGGCGAGATCTCCATGAACGTGCAGACCGCCCTGCTGCGTGTGCTGCAGGAGCGCGAGGTGATTCGCGTCGGCGAGAACACCCCGCGCAAGGTGGACGTGCGCCTCATCTTCGCCACCCACCGCGACCTGGCCGCCGAGGTGGAGGCGGGGCGCTTCCGCGCCGACCTGATGTACCGCATCCGCGTGGCGCAGGTCCGCCTCGCCCCGCTGCGCGAGCGCCGCGAGGACATCCCCATGCTCGCCGACTTCTTCCTCGGCCGCGTGCGCACCACCAGCGGCAAGGCGATCCAGGGGATCAGCACCGACGCCATGCGCCGCCTCACCGACCACGCCTGGCCCGGCAACGTGCGCGAGCTGGAGAACACCATCGAGGTGGCCGCGGTGCGCGCCCGCAACAGCCACATCGAGGAGATGGACCTGCCGCCGGAGCTACTCAACCCCACCCCCTTCATCGCCGCCCACCCGGTCCCCGGCGCCGAGGCACCGCAGATGCCGGTGGCGCCCGCCCCGGCCCAGCCCTATGGCTATGCCCAAACCTACGCCGCGCCGCCGCCGCTGGACGAACGCAGCCGCCTGCTCGCCGCCCTGCAGCAGAGCGGGGGCAACCGCAAACGCGCCGCCGAGCTGATGGGGATCTCTCGCGCCACCCTCTATCGCCGCCTGGAGCGCTTCGGTATCCCGCCGAGACAGTAGTGTCTCCATAAGAAACAAACGTCTCGTTATGTCTCTATCATGAGACATAACGATGTCGCTTGCGCATTCTGCTATTTCTTTACAATTCAAATAGTTATAACGTTTTCGCAAAACTGGCACGCGACTTGTATTGTCATAGGCAAGCAGGTTCAACCTCGCCGGTGACTGTCCCCCTACCTGGCACCGTTGAATGAACGAGATTGAACCTCGATGGTTTTACTGACCTCCTGACCTCCAACTGTGACTTCGGCCGCGTCCCCCACGCGGCCTTTTTTTTGTCCGCCGCGGCATGCCTATAATGCGAACAGGGACAACCACAGGAAACACCTTCTATGAGCGACAAGATCAAGAGCCACCCCAGTCTGGCACCCACCGATGAGATGATGCTCACCCGCGAGTCATGGAAGATCTTCCAGATCATGGCCGAGTTCGTGGAGGGGTTCGAGCGGTTGGCCAACGCCGCCCCCTGCGTCAGCATCTTCGGCTCGGCGCGCACCGCCGAGGATCACCCGGACTATATCCTCGCCGAAGAGATCGCGCTGAAGCTCTCGGACGCGGGCTTCTCGGTGATCAGCGGCGGCGGCCCGGGAATCATGGAGGCGGTCAACAAGGGGGCCTACGCCGGCAAGTCCCCCTCCATCGGCCTCAACATCCAGCTACCGCACGAGCAGAGCGGCAACCCCTACCAGGACATCCGCCTCAGCTTCCGCCACTTCTTCTCGCGCAAGGTGATGTTCGTCAAATACGCCGCCGCCTACGTGGTGATGCCCGGCGGCTTCGGCACCCTGGACGAGCTGGCCGAGATCCTCACCCTGATCCAGACCGGCAAGTCGCGGCGCATCCCCATCATCCTGGTGGGCAAGGAGTTCTGGGCCGGGCTGCAGGCCTGGTTCGCCGGGCCGCTGGTGGCGCAGGGGATGATCAACCCCGAGGACCTGGATCTGGTGCGCGTGCTGGACAATGCCCAGGATGTGGTGGATGCTATCTTTGAACACTATGAACAGCGTGGTTTCGAGCCCTCCGCGGAGGAGCAAGAGATCATGCTCGACCTCTAAGCGAAAGAAGAGTCCCATGCGCCCCAGCCTCAGCCTCTCCCTGCTCCTCCTCGTTGCCACACCGCTGGCCGCCGAGGAGGTACCGCCGCCGCCCTCCATCGTCGAGGCCGAACACCCCGGCGCCCGTGGCGATGCCCTGCCCGGCGACCTGCCGGAGGAGGCACGGCGCATCATCGAGGAGGCGGAACAACAGCCGCAGGTGACCATCACCGACCGCGGCCAGTCGCAGGTGGAGGAGTTCCGCATCGGCGGCCAGCTGTTCATGCTGCGCATCACCCCGCCGCACGGCCACCCCTACTACCTCATCGACAGTAACGGCGACGGCGAGCTGGAGACTCGGCGTAATCCCCACGACGATCCGCCGGTTGCCCAGTGGCCCATCCTCAAGTGGTAGGTTAAGATCCGGGCACACGCCGCCACCATCGCCATTTTATGTCCGTCTACACGCCGGTTTCGGAGGTCGAACTCAAGGCCTTCCTCGAACAGTACGACCTCGGTCCGCTCGAATCCTTCGAGGGGATCAGCGCCGGGATAGAGAACACCAACTACTTCGTCACCACCCGTGACGCCCGCATGGTGCTGACCCTGTTCGAGAACCACAGCGCCGACGAGCTCCCCTACTTCCTTGACCTCACCGCCCACCTGGCCGACCACGGCGTACCCTGCGCCCACCCGCTGGCCGCCCGCGACGGCCGCTATCTGCTGGAGCTCAACGGCAAACCGGCGGCGCTGGTGCAGCGGCTCAGCGGCCGCGGGGTGGAGGAGAGCAGCGTCGCCCAGTGCCAGGCCATCGGCGCGGCGCTGGCGCGCCTGCACATCGCCGGCCAGAGCTACCCCGGCCGCCGCGACAACGACCGCGGCCCCCACTGGTGGCGCGAGACCTCCGAGCTGCTGCTGCCGAAGCTGGATGAGGCCGACGCCGACCTGCTGCGCGCGGAGATGGCCCACCAGGCCGAGCACCGCCGCGATGCCCTGCCTCGCGGGGTGATCCACGCCGACCTGTTCCGCGACAACGCCCTGTTCGATGGCGACACCCTCTGCGGCCTCATCGACTTCTACTACGCCTGCAACGACGCCCTGCTCTACGACCTGGCGGTGACCGTCAACGACTGGTGCGCCGACGATGACGGCGGCCTCGACGCCGAGCGCAGCCACGCCCTGCTGAGCGCCTACAAGGCGGTGCGCCCGACCGAGCCCCAGGAGGGCGAGGACTGGACCCTGATGCTGCGCGCCGGGGCCCTGCGCTTCTGGCTCTCGCGGCTGAAGGACCTGCACTTCCCGCGCGAGGGTGAGCTGACCCACATCAAGGACCCGGAGGTGTTCAAGCGCATCCTCCAGCGTCGCATCGCCGACGAGAGCGCCCTGCGCGCCCTCTGGGAAGGGGCAAAATAGGCCCCTGACCGCTGTCGGACAAACACCTACAGTTAGCGTCGCTTTCTTAAATATTTTGTCTAATATTCCGCTAAGTGTCTGTGGGTATAGGGCTTTGTCCCTTATCCACAAAAGCTGTGGATAACTTTGTGGATGAACTCGGGGAAACCATCCACAGGCCGCATTAACAGGCCCTCAGACTCAGATTGCACATTTTTTAACCAATTGATGACTATCCATTTAAATCAATGAGTTACAGTTCATTAACGACTTTTTTCAACATGTGAGTGGTCACAAACCCCGAGGCCGCATAACTTCGTTCGGCGCTGTGCATAAAACCCTTGACAGCCATCTTAAGGCCCCTTAAGGGTCCGCTTGAGCCGCCCCCGCCCGCCACTTACAATGTCCGCCGGACAACGGACGAGAATCATGCAGGAAACCACCCTTTGCGGGCGCATCGCCCACCGCCTGGAATGGCTCAGC
>JBFFSW010000075.1:0-6469 GCA_041572195.1 Thiohalomonadaceae bacterium
CATCTTACGGTCGTGGATGTCCTGCACCACGCCGAGCATGTGCCGCGGATTACCCTCCGCGTCACGCACCACGTCGCCCTTCTCGGAGAGCCAACGCACCTGACCGTCGGGCCACACCACCCGGTGTTCGATGTTGTACTCGACACCGCTCTCGACGCAGGCCATCACGGCCGAGGTGACCAGCTCACGGTCATCCGGGTGCACGGCGGCGAGGAAGTTGTCGTAGGTGGTCTCCAGCGCACCCACCTCGTAGCCGAACAGTGGTGCGATGCGGTCGGACCAGAAGAGGTCTCCGCTCTGGATGTTCCAGTCCCAGGTGCCGATATTGGCGAAGGTCTGGCTGCGGCGCAGGCGCTCCTCGTTGAGCATCAGCGCCTGCTCCATCCGCTCCTGATGGGTGATGTCGGTGGCCATGACGATGAGGCCGTCGATCTCGCCGTCGGCGCCGCGGTGCGGCACCCGATCGACACGGAAGTGGCGCGCGCCCTCCCCCTCGCCGATGATCTCGTGCACCTCCAGCAACGGCTCGCCGCTCTCCAGCACCTTGAGGTCGTCGGCGCGGTAGCGCCCCACCGCCTCGGGCGGGAAGAAATCACTATGCGGTCGCCCGGCCATCGCCTCCGGGGTGAGGTCGGCCAGCGCGGCGGCGGCGCTGTTGGCGCGCACGATGCGGCTGTCACGGTCCTTGTACCAGATGAGCGCGGGCACGGTATTGAGGATGGAGTCCAGCTCGTGCTCGCGCTGCTCCAGCGACTGCTCCACGCCCTTCAACGGGGTGATGTCGGTGCGGATGGAGACGTACTGGTAGGGCAGGCCGTTTTCGTCGATAAAGGGCACGATGGTGGAGCTGACCCAATAGTAGCCCCCCGACTTATCGCGGTTGCACACTACCCCGGTCCACACCTCACCGTGGCTGATGGTGTGCCACATCTCGGCGAAGAACTCCGGCGGGTGCACCTCGGACTTGAGCAGCCGGTGGTTGCGGCCGATCAGCTCATCGCGCTCATAGCCGCTGATCTCGCAGAAGCGATCGTTGACGTAGGTGATATCACCGGCGGCATCGGCAATGGAGACGATGGCGTGCTGGTCGACGGCGAAGCGCTGACGCTCCAGCTCCGCCTTGGAGCGGCGCAGCTCCTCGGTCTGTTTCTGCACCTGGCGTCGAATGTCGCGGTTGCGCTCCTGCAGGATCACGGCACGGGCGTTATAGGAGCGCTTGAGGGCGAACAGCAGGGCACTGATCACCACCCCCAGGATCAGCGCCAGGATCGGCAGCTTGAGGTTGAGGCTGCGCCAGTAGAGCGGCTTGGCCACCTCCAGGGTGTACTGCCGCTGCAACACATTGAAGGTGTGCCGGACACTCAGGTGCGGCAGCATCCAGCCCGCCACCACGTTCTCGTCGTGGCGCCACTCGCCCAGCAGGGTGTCACCGCTGTAGAGGAAGTCGTCGGTCAGCTTGTGGCTCACCCCGCGGAACAGCTGCTGCGGCCGCAACAGCACCACCACCACCGTGTCCAGGGCCACGCGCCGCGCCTCGGCACTCTCCAGATCGGCCTCACGGTAGAAGGGGTGGACCAGATAGAAGACCTGCTCATCCGTGCTCAGCCGCGCCTCGTCGCTGTAGATCTCCTCACCGCCGTCGATGGCCTCCATCAGCGCGGCGTTCAGCACCTCGCGATTGGGCAGCTCCGGGATCGCCTCCAGGGAGTAGGTGTGGTGACGCATGAGCACCGGCATGCCATCGGCGGCGCCGTAGGGGTGGTAGTCGGCGTGCCCCCAGGCGCTGGGCATCAGGTGGATGATGGCGCCGACATAGGGGTGGGCCCGCAGGTGCTCGCGGTTGAAGGCCTTCATCTCCGCCATCGTCGCGTCGACGTTGCGGTGCAGCAGCCAGGTGTCGACGGCGATGTCCGAGGCCTTGTGCAGGCGGATCTCCAGGCTCTCGCTCAGGTGGATCGCCTCCTCGCGCAGCAGCAGGCGCTCATCATCAATGACCCGCTGCACCGCCATGGCGAAGAGGATCAGACAGATAAAGGCTCCGGCGAAGATGATGCCCCAGTGGGATTGCGGCTTGGCTTTGCTCAAATCGTCCATCGGCTGGCTTTCAAACTGTGAAGAGGGTCACACTCAGGATCATAGGCCTTTCATATGCGGGGGACCACTACCGCTTGATCGTTCTCCTTCTGTTCTCTATGATTCCCCCATGTCAGCGCCCAACCCATCCTGCCCCGTCCACTGGCCGCGGGCCATCATCCACCTGGACATGAACGCCTTCTTCGCCTCGGTGGAGCAGCGCGACTTCCCCGAGCTGCGCGGCAAGCCCATCGCGGTGACCAACGGCAGCTCCGGCAGCACCATCATCACCAGCTCCTACGAGGCGCGAGCCCACGGGGTGCGTACCGGCATGCGTCTGCAGGAGGCGCGGCAGATCTGCCCGGGCATCATCCAGCGCCCCACTCGGCCCAGGGTCTACGCCGAGGTCTCCACCCGCATCATGGCCGCGCTGGAGGATGTCAGCCCCGACATCGAGGTATTCTCGGTGGACGAGGCCTTTCTCGACGTCAGCCACTGCCAGCGCCTGCACGGCACCCCACCGCGGATGGCGCGGATGGCCAAGCAGGCGGTGTGGAAGGCCTCCGGGCTGCTCTGCTCGGTGGGGGTGAGCGGCGACAAGACCACCGCCAAGTTCGCCGCCAAGCAACGCAAGCCCGACGGGCTGACGGTGATCCCACCGTGGGAGGCGCGCGAGCGTCTGGCCAATGAGCCGGTCACCGCCCTGTGCGGCATCGGTCCGGGCATCGGCGAGTTCCTCGCCCGCCACGGGGTGCTGCGTTGCGGGCAGATGCACAAATTACCCATCGGCATGCTGGGCAAGCGCTACGGCAACCTCGGGCGACGCATCTGGATGATGTGCCAGGGCGAGGACCCGGAGCCGCTCAAGCGCAACGACGGACCGCCCCAATCGGTGGGCCACGGCAAGGTGCTACCCCCCGGCACCCGCGCCCGTTCGGTGATCGAGACCTACCTGCTGCACATGAGCGAGAAGGTGGCCTTTCGCCTGCGCCGCTACTCGCTGGAGGCACAGCGCTTCTCCATCGGCGTGCGGGTGGAGCAGGGGTGGCTGGGGGCCAAGCTGGAGCTGGAGCACCCGGGCAACGACGGTCGCGCCCTCTTCGCCCTCTGCCGCCGGGTGATGGACGAGCGCTGGAACGGCGCCGAGGTCAGACAGGTGCAGGTGAGCGCCCTGGACCCGCGCCCCGCATGCAATCAGGACGACCTCTTCGCCCCCGAGGGGGGGCAGGCGCGCGAGGCGGGCAACCGCGCCATGGACGCCATCAATCTGCGCTTCGGCGAGTTCACCCTCACCCCGGCACGGTTACTGGAGCGCGGCGACGCCCCCGATGTGATCGCCCCCGCCTGGCAACCCACCGGGCCCCGGCGAACGGTCTGAGTTTGCACCCGTCAACAGCGCGGCAAACTCATCCCCGGGCATGGGCTTGCCGAAGAGGTAGCCCTGCAACACCTCGCTGCCGCGCATCTTCAGGAAACGGTACTGCCCCTCGGTCTCCACCCCCTCGGCGATCACATGCAGGCCCAGGCTGTGAGACATGGCGATCACCGCCGAGGCGATGGCGCCGTTCTGGCAGTCGCTGCAATCCTTCGCCTCACCGCTGCCGGTGATACAACGGACGAAGGCCTGGTCCACCTTGAGGGTATCCAGCGGCAACTGCTGCAGGGTGCTGAGGGAGGAGTAGCCGGTGCCGAAGTCATCCATCGAGGTCTTCACCCCCATGGCGCGGATGCAGCTGAGCTTGTCGATAGTGGATTGATAGTCGGCCATCGCCATGCTCTCGGTCACCTCCACCTCCAGCAGGTACGGGGGCAGGCCGCTCTCGGCCAGTGCCTCGGCGATCATCTCCACCAGGTCCGGCTGAGCGAACTGCAGGGCGGAGACGTTGACGCCGACGCAGAGCTCATACCCCTCATCCAGCCAGGCGCGGGTCCGGCGACAGGCCTCGAACAACACCTGGCGACCGATGGGGACGATGAGCCCGGTCTCCTCGGCCAGGGGAATAAAGAAATCGGGGCGCACCAGCCCCTTTTCCGGGTCCAGCCAGCGCACCAGTGCCTCCATGCCGATGATGCGGCCGTCCTCGGCGGTGACCTGCGGCTGATAGTAGACCTGGAACTCCCCCGCCTCGACGCCGCGGCGCATCGCCTTCTCCATGGCAAAGCGCGCCTGCGCCTTGTCGTTCATCTCCGCCGTACGGTAGACGAAGCGATTACCACCCTCGGCCTTGGCGTGCAGCATCGCCGCCTCGGCCCCCTTGATCAGCTCGCCCGACTCCTCACTCTCCAGCGGGAAGACCGTGGCACCGAGCGAGGCGCTGAGATAGATCTCGTGCCCATCCAGATCCAGTCCCTGGGCGACCATGAGCAGAATACGCCCCAGCAGCTCATCGCCTTCGTCGACATGATTAAGCCCCTTGAGCACCAGGGCAAAGATGTCGCCGCTGAAGCGGCTGATGAAGTGCCCCTCCGCCTCCAGCGCTCGTAGCCTCTCGGCGATGATGCGCAGCACCTGATCTCCACCGCGGTGTCCGAGGCTGTCGTTGATCGGCGCGAAGTGATCGAGGCCAACGAAGACCACCGCCGCCAGGGTCTCCTCGAAACCCTCTTCCAGCAGGTGCGCCACCTGCACCTCCAGGCTGCGACGGTTGGGCAGGTCGGTAAGCGGGTCGTAGTAGGTCTGGTACTCCAGCTCCTTGCGTGCCTGATACAGCTCGGTGACATCCTGAATCGTGCCCATGATGCGGCCCCGCGGATAGCCGGGCTCGGGCCTCACCTCGCCCTGCTGGATCACCACCGCCTCTTCACCTGGGGCATCACCAACGACACGGTGTTCCAGCTTGTAGGGCTCGCCGGTGTCCACCGCATGCCCCAGCTGCTCCATCACCCGGCCGAGGTCATCGGGGTGGACCCGCTCCAGCAACTCCTCCAGGGCGTAGCACCCCTTCTTGCGGCTGAGCCTGAGTATCGCCTGACACCCCTCGGACATCCTCACCATGTTCTCTTCGACATCCAGGGTCCAGTAGCCCATCTTGGCGATGCGTTGCGCCTCGGCCAGCTGTTCCTGTCGACGTTGCAGCTTGTGGTAGATGGCACTGCCGCGCAGGGCGTAACTAATGCGCTGCCCCATCAACGTCCAGTTAACAGGCTTGGTGAGAAAGTCGGTGGCACCGGCGTTAAAGGCGGACTCAATCGACTCACGGTCATCCCTGCCGGTGAGCATGATGATGGGTAGGGCCTCGCCCGCCTCCTCACGCAGGATCGTGCAGGCCTCCTCCCCACTCATATTGGGCATCACCATATCCAGCAGCACCAGGTCGTAGGGGGCCCTCTCAAAGAGCTGCACGCCAGCGATGCCGCTATCGGCCTCATCCACCGTGTAGCCCTGTTTGGATAGGACGCCACGGACCATGTGACGGGTGACGGAGTCGTCATCGATGATAAGGATGCGGGCGGAGGCATCCGACAAAGGCTGGGTCATGGACATAGTGCACCTCCCTAGGGATTAACTTAGTGCACTAGTCAGGTATTTCAAGGGCTATAGCAACGGGGCGATCACCAGACTGACAAAGGCCATCACCTTGATGAGGATATTCATCGACGGCCCGGAGGTGTCCTTGAAGGGGTCGCCGACGGTGTCGCCGACCACCGCCGCCTTGTGCGCGTCGGAGCCCTTGCCCCCGTAGTTGCCCTTTTCGATGTACTTCTTGGCGTTGTCCCAGGCGCCGCCCGCGTTGGCCATCATCAACCCCAGCAGCACGCAGGCGAGCAGGGCGCCGCCGAGCATGCCGCCCAGGGCCAGCGGGCCGAGGCCGAAACCGACGACGATCGGCGCGATCACCGCCACCAGGCCGGGGAGGATCATCTTGCGCAACGCGGCGCTGGTGGCGATGTCGATACAGCGGTCGGTGTCGGGCTTGGCGCGCCCCTCCAGCAGGCCGTCGATCTCGCGGAACTGGCGACGGATCTCGCGGATCATCTCGAAGGCGGCGTCGCCCACCGCGGTCATGGTCAGCGAGGCGATAAGGAAGGGGAGCACGCCGCCGATGAGCATGCCCATCAGCACCGTCGGGTTGCCCAGGTGCAGGGTGAAGTCGGGGATGCGCTGAGCCACGGTCTCGACGAAGGCGGTGATGATGGCCAGCGCGGTGAGCGCGGCGGCACCGATGGCGAAGCCCTTGCCGATGGCGGCGGTGGTGTTGCCCAGCTCATCCAGCTGGTCGGTGACCGCGCGGGTCTCCGCGCCCAGGCCGCCCATCTCGGCGATGCCTCCGGCGTTGTCGGCCACCGGGCCGTAGGCATCGATGGCCATGGTGATACCGACGGTGGCCAGCATCCCCACCGCGGCGATGCCCACCCCGTAGAGGCCGACGTACTCGTTAGCGATATAGATGATGCC
>JBFFSW010000076.1:0-6459 GCA_041572195.1 Thiohalomonadaceae bacterium
GCACGCCGGGCTGAGGGGTAACCTTAAAACAGGCAAGGATATCGGTATCCTTGGGGGTGTAGTCAGGGTCCCAGTATGTCTCGCGGTACTCTTTTACACCCGCGTCGTAGGTCTTCACAGCCATGGTTATTGTGCTCCTCTATGTAACCACCTGAAATTAACAGGGTTATTACTAACCCCGTAGTAGGGAAGTAATCTTCGAGGAAAAATGTAGTTGACACGGAACATAACTTCCACTTAATTGTATTTATATTCATCATTTACATTTGTTAATAGTTCAATGATCCACGCGACCCTACAGCAACTACGCCTGTTCGAGGCGGTGGCCCGCCACCGTAGCTACACCCGTGCCGCCGAGGAGGTGCATCTGACCCAGCCCGCGGTCTCCATTCAGATCAAGCGCCTGGAGGAGAACATCGGCTCACCGCTGTTTGAGATGATCGGCAAGAAGATGCACCTGACGCTGGCAGGACAGGAGGTGCACGACGCCTGCGTCGATGTGCTTCGGCGCCTGGGCGACCTGGAGATCACCCTGGACAATCTCAGCGGCGAGGTGGCCGGGCCCATCAACGTGACGGTGGTCAGCTCGGCCAAATACTTCCTCCCCTACCTGCTGGGCAAGTTCATGCGCCGCTACCCCAAGGTGGAGCCCCACCTGAAGGTGACCAACCGGGCGAACCTGCTGGAGCGTCTTGGAAACAACACGGATGACCTCTACATCACCGGACTGGTCCCGGAAGAAATGCCGGTGGTGGAGTATCCGTTTCTGGAGAACGTACTGGTGGTGGTTGCCCACCCCCATCACCCACTGGTGAAAAAGAAGGGACTGACACTGGAGGATCTGGCTGATGAGCGTTTCGTCGGTCGTGAGCCCGGCTCGGGTACCCGCAAGGCGGTGGAGGAGCTGTTTCGCGAACGCGGCCTGACGGTGACCCCTTACATCGAGCTGAGCAGTTCCGAGGCGATCAAGCAGGGGGTGATGGCGGGACTGGGGCTGGCGGTGCTCTCACTGCACAGCCTGAGTCTGGAGCTGTCAGCCAACAAGCTGACTATTCTCGACGTGAAGGACTTCCCGCTACGCCGACGCTGGTACGCGGTGCACCGCAAGGGCAAGCAGCTCTCGCGCGCGGCGCAGACCTTCCTCGACTACCTGCAGCAGGAGGGCGAGGATGAGGTTCGCCAGCTCTTCATGGGCGAAGAGGACGAGCTTTAGGCGAAGGCGGGACTGAAGCACTCCCGCGGCAGCGGCCCGTCCTTGCCCCAGTAGGGGGAGAGCTTGCGCAGCCGGGCGACGATGGGCGGCAGCGCCTCGATCACCCGCTCGATCTCCTCGGCGCTGTTGTAGCGCGAGAGCGAAAAACGGATGCTGCCGTGCGCCGCGGTATAGGGGATACCCATGGCCCGCATCACATGCGAGGGCTCCAGCGAGCCGGAGGTGCAGGCCGAACCGCTGGAGGCGGCGATGCCCGCCTTGTTCAGCAGCAGCAGGATCGCCTCCCCCTCGATGTACTCGAAGGCGATGTTGAGGGTGTTGGGCAGGCGGTTGTCCGGGTCGCCGGTGACGAAGGCGTAGGGCACCGCCTCCAGCAGACCCTCCTGCAAGCGATCACGCAGCGCCTTCACCTCGGTGTTTTCCTTTTGCATGTTTTCCATCGCCTGCTCGCAGGCCTTGCCCAAGGCGACGATGGCGGCGCTGTTCTCGGTACCGGCGCGACGCCCGCGCTCCTGGTGGCCGCCGCGCAGCAGCGGGCGGAAACGGGTGTTGCGGCGCAGATAGAGCACGCCGATCCCCTTGGGGGCGTGCAACTTGTGGCCGGAGAGCGAGAGCATGTCGATCCTGGTGTTTTTCAGCTCCAGCGGGATCTTGCCCACCGCCTGGACCGCATCGGTGTGAAACATCACCCCCGCCGCGTGCGCCATCTCCGCCATCGCCTCCACCGGAAAGAGCGTGCCGGTCTCGTTGTTGGCCCACATCACCGAGACCACGGCGACCTTCGGTGAGAGCAGCTTGCGGTATTCGTCCAGGTCCAGGCGCCCCTTGCCGTCCACCTTCAGGTAGTGGACGGTATAGCCCTCCTTCTCCAGCTGCTCGCAGAGGCTCAGCACCGCCGGGTGCTCGACCACGGTGGTGATGATCTCGCGACGCTCCGGCTGCGCCTTGATCGCGGAGAGGATGGCGGTGGAGTCGGACTCGGTGCCGCAGGAGGTGAAGATGATCTCCGAGTCGCGCTCGGCCCCCAGCAGCGCCTGCACCTGACGACGGGCGTCGAGGATCGCCTTGCCCACGTGCTTGCCGAAGCTGTGCAGCGACGAGGGGTTGCCGAACTGCTCGGAGAAGTAGGGCAACATCGCCGCCACCACCTCCGGGTCGACCATGGTGGTGGCGTTGTTATCCAGGTAGATATCGCTCATGACCCCCTCCCCTACTGCGCCGGGACCAGCTGCACGAACTCGCCCAGGGCCTCGATCAGTTTCTGCTGGATGCCGCCCAGGGTCATGGCCGCCATCTGGCAGCCGGTGCAGGCGCCGCTCAGGCGCACCGTCACCACCTTGCCCTCCACGTCCACCAGCTCCACGTCGCCGTGGTCACGCTGCAACATCGGGCGGATCTCCTCCAGCACCTCCTCGATGCGACGGATGCGTTGCAGGTTGGTCAAGCCGGTGGCCACGGGTTTCGGTTCAGGCTCGGCTTCGACGACCGGCTCGCGCTCGGCCAACACCTTGTCGAGGATCTCCTCGATCCCCTCGTGGCAGGAGGAGCAACCGCCGCCCGCCTTGGTGTAGTTGGTCACCTCCTCCACCGTGGAGAGATTATTCGCACGAATGGTCTCCTCGATCATCACCGCGTCAATGGCGAAGCACTTACAGATCAGCGCCCCCTCCTCGTGGTCGTCCTTCCACTCCTCGCCGCGGTAGTTGGCGATCGCCGCCTCCAGCGCCTCGCGGCCCATCACCGAGCAGTGCATCTTCTCCGGCGGCAGGCCGTCGAGGAAATCGGCGATATCCTGGTTGGAGACCTTCAAGGCCTCGTCCAGGGTCATCCCCTTCACCATCTCGGTCAGCGCCGATGAGGAGGCGATGGCCGAACCGCAGCCGAAGGTCTGGAAACCAGCGTCGAGGATGGTCTCGTTCTCTGGGTCAACCTTCAGGGTCAGGCGCAGGGCATCACCGCAGGAGATGGAACCCACCTCACCGACGGCATTGGCATCCTCCACCGCGCCCGCGTTCTTGGGATCGAAAAAGTGCTCCTTGACCTTCTCGGAATAGTCCCACATGGCGCGTCCCCCTTAAGCGGAAAAAGACTTGCCGCAGCCGCACTCGGCCTTGGCGTTGGGATTGATGAAGGTAAAGCCGGAACTCTCCAGCGACTCGGCGAAGTCGATGGTCACCCCATCGAGCAGCGGTGCGCTGGCCGGGTCGAGGAACACCTTCACCTTGCCGTGCTCCACCACCGTATCCTCCGCCGAAGGCTCAGCCTCGATGGACATCTCATAGCTGTAGCCGGAACAACCCCCTCCGGTGATCGCCAGGCGCAGCCCACCGCCGGGGGTGTCGGAACCCATAATGAAAAGTTTGGCCGCCTTGGCCGCCTTATCGGTCATGCTGATCATTTCCAGGGTCTCCCAGTGTTGCGTTAGCAGCGTTGGGTAGAGATAGAGCAAGGGGTGTGCCAGGGGATGAGAGAAATATAACCCTTTGATTTAACTAAACTAGAATAATAACCACAATTATTAATCTAGAATTATCATCAACAATTGTTGGGTTTGCTACATTGGCGGACTGGTAGTTTCCTCATCGTTCCCACGTTCAGCGTGGGAACGATAATCAACAACCTACGCCCCACCCGGCTCCCCAGTAAACTCCACCAACAAATCCTCATCGGTCACCATCATCTGACAGGCGAGGCGGTAGGTGGGCGGCAGGTCCTTGACCTCGGCGCGTTCCTGTTCGGCCTTGCTGAGCTTGCCGACGGATTTGAGCACGTTCTTCTCCTTGTCGGTGAGGGTGATGCCCTTGATGCGTTCGCCGTCGAGGTGGGTGACCTTGACCAAGCAGGAGCCGCACTCGCCGTCCTCGCACTCGAAGGGGATCTTGATGGCGTGTTCGCGGGCGACACCGAGCAGGGTGTCGCGCTTGCCGGCGACCGCCTCGATCTTTTTGTTCTTGCTCATGATGGGTGAAGAGAAATAGATAGTGGCCATGATGGACTCCTTTTGTATTTTCTGAGGACACCACGGGCAAGCAAGCACCACGCCAGAAGTTAAGCCATTGATTAATCATGACTATTACCTTCGTAGCGAGGTAACAAAGACGACAATCGTGTTAAACCCGCCGCGAATGGCGTAACGTAGGCACACCAACGGACGACCACACATCTCAAAAAGGGACCTTATGAGACACCTGACCTACCTTACCTCCGCCGCCCTGCTCCTCACCCTTAGCGCCTGCGCCGATGGCGGGCTCAAGAGTGACGAGGAGGCGATCCACTTCCCCACCAGCGCATCCTGGGATGCCGAGCAACACGCCTGGCGGCTGCCGCTGCACGCCTGGGTGTTCGAGGCGGAGTCCGATTCGCTGTGGCGCAATGGGATGATGGATACGCTCAAGGCGGGGCTGGGGCTGGAGCCGGATAGCGACGGCTCACATTACCTGAAGGAACGCGGCTGGCGCTTCCTGGTGGACAACGAGCGCGGCAAGCGGCTGACCCTTCGCATCGGCGGACACGAGGTCGAAATGCCTGAGACCGGGACCGATGGCCACAGCCGCGGCGAGGCATTGCTGCCGCTTGATGGCAAGAGTGACGGCAACCTCTGGATTGAGTTCGAGACAGTGATGGCCGAGGGTGACGAGCGCCGCTTCGGCGGCCAGGTGCAACTGATCGGCGAGCACGGTGTGTCGGTGGTCTCCGATATCGATGACACCATCAAGCACACTCATGTGCTCGACAGAAAGGCGATGATGGAGAACACCCTGCTGCGCGAGTTTCGCGCGGTGCCGAGGATGGCGGCACTCTACCGCGGCTGGGCCGAGCAGGGCGTGGTGTTCCACTACGTGACCGGGTCGCCCTGGCAGCTCTACCCCCCGTTACGCGACTTCATGCAGCGTGACGGTTTCCCCCGCGGCGGCTTCATCATGCGTCACTTCCGCCTCAAGGACGAGAGTCTGGTGAGCTTCCTCAGCCCCTCCTACGACTACAAGGTCAAGGAGATCGACGCCCTGATGCGCCGCTACCCGCAGCGCCGCTTCATCCTGGTCGGCGACTCAGGTGAATACGACCCGGAGGTGTACGGCGAGATCGCGCGGCGCTTCCCCGGCCGGGTCATCGCCATCTACATCCGCAACGTCACCGAGGAGAGCCTGGATTCCGGGGCCTACGACGAGGCGATGGCGGGTACCGATGGCGTGGAGTGGCGCGTGTTCACCTCCGCTGAGACCCTGAGCACGACTCCGGGCCTCAACCTTCCATGATGCAGCTGTAGGCGCGGCGCAGCAGCTCCAGCTCGACGGCGGGGAGGTGGCGCGCCTCGGTGAGGGCGATGAACTCACCGCCCACCTCGGCGGCCTTGTCGAAGGGCGGGTCGATGGTGGTCAGTGCCAGCAGCAGCACCGGCACGGCGCCATCAGGGGTGTCGAGGTATTCGCGAAACTCCACCTCGACCTCCAGCTCCCCCTGCTTGAGTCGCAACAGCTCCACGGCACGTTCGATAAGGGCGTCAGGCGGCGCAAGCGGCACCACCTCGGGCGGTGACTCCATCACCACCGAGAGCGCTTGCGGCGCGGCGAAGGCACACACCGTCGCCCCGCCCCACTGCAGGAAGCGGGTGCGTCCGCTGGTGGCCTGCTTGTGGTAGATGAGCAGGCGCGGTTCGGTGGCCATATTTCTCGCCCTATGCCGCCACGGCTTCGTGGCTGTGGCAATCCTTGGGGCAAACGCGCGAGCAGGCGCCGCAGCCGATACAGTCCATGGCATCACTGATGCTCATCACCATCGCCACGTCGTCGTCGAAATCATCATCGTCTTCGTCGTCTTCCAGCTCGCGCTCGACCAGGTCGAAGACATCGCGGGGACAGACCTTGTAGCAGCGGCCGCAGCCGATGCAGTTGGCCTGATTCAGCTCGCTGATGAAGGCGGGGGTCCAGGCCTCGCCGCCGCGGGTCACGCCGGTAATCATCTCGCTCATATCAACCTCTCGCCTCTTCCAGTTTCCTCACCGCCTCTTCCCAGGCGATGCACGCCTCGTAGGTGGACTTGCTTAGCTCTGGCAGCTCGGCGTAGGCGGCGGGGAGGCGTTCCTCCACCAGGTCGTGCAGCTGACCGGCCCACTCGGTGGCAGCGCTTGGTCTTCTTCACCTGTTTTTCCAGCTGTTTCAGCTCCTGTTCGTCCATCATCGCGCCCCTTACAGACCGGCCACTTCGGAGTGGTTGCCGACCAGCTCGGTGGCGATCGCCAGCTTGCC
>JBFFSW010000077.1:0-6436 GCA_041572195.1 Thiohalomonadaceae bacterium
CACCGCCTGCTCACCGGCCTCGATGGTGTGCGACTCGGTGTAGCGCTCACCACTCTCTTCGAGGCTGACGTCGAAGAGGTGGATCTTGTCGTAGCGGGCTACCCGCTCGCCCCTTTCGTTGTAGACCAGGCAGGCGGCACGGTATTTGTCGTCCGCCTTGGCGGCCAGCGGCACGCTGCCGGCCACCAGCCAGACATTGTTTCGGCGAGCCTGTTCGGAGAGGAACTCCTGAATGCGCCCCTCGCCATCGGTCTCGCGAATATCCAGGGTGTCCTCGTCGCGCATCCCCATCAGGGCGAAGTTCTCCGGCAGCACCACCATCCCGGCACCGGCGGCGGCGGCACGCGCGATCAGCCGTCCGGCCTCGCACAGGTTGGCTCCCAGCTGCGGCCCTGAGGCCATCTGAACGGCGGCGATACGCTTCACTCTAATCTCCTTATTCTCACGATCAGGTTATGGGGTCGGGGAAATTCGACGGATCTCGATGCGTTGCGCCGAGGCGGAACCGGGGCGCAGTTCGATGCGCGCGGAGTCCAGCCCCAGCGCCACCAGCCAGGCACGCAGCTCACCGGCCCAGAGGCTGCCGTTGTCGCCGCCAGGGTAGCGGATCTCCAGGGCACCGCCGTGGCGCTCCAGGGCGTCGACGGCGGCGCTGAGGGAGGGCTCGCGCAGCAGCCACTCGCCGTGGCGCGGGCGGGCCCAGTCGATGGCCTCGATCATCCACGGCCCGCTCTCCACATCGGTGGAGGCGACGGCGGTAAGACCATGGAAGCCCAGCAGCAGGAGGATCAACGACAGACGCAACATGGCTCGCAGAATAGCACTCTTCCGCGCCCGTAGTCAGCCTACTCCGGGAGCTCGTCCTCGGCCTTCGGCTGCTCCACCTGCAGCTGTTCGATGCGCGGCTTCTCCCAGCTCCCCTTGACGCTGTAGCTGACCATGGCGGAGCGGTCGATATCCTCGCCGATCAGCCCCTTGAGCAGCAGCAGCACGGCCCCCGCCTGCGGCCCCAGGGCCAGCCCGGCGGCCACCGGCAGGGTGCCCGAGACCTTGGGCACCACCATCACCAGCTGGTCGAAGTCACGCGCCAGCAGACCGCTGCGGCCGGTCACCAGCACGTCGGCACTGAGCGACTCCATGCGCAGGTCCTGGGTGTAGACGTTGCCCTGTTCGATATTGAGCCGCCCGCTGATCCGCTCAAAGGGCATCCCCTTGCTGAAGAGGTCGCTGAAGTCGAGGATCAGGCGCCGCGGCAGGGCCTGTAGACTGAGCAGGCCAAGCAGCTTACCGGCGCCGGGGTCGATATCCTCGATCCGACCGTCGCTCACGTGGACGTTGATCACCCCGGCCACCCGCTCCATGGAGATATCTTGCGGTGCCCCCGGCCAGCGCAGCTTGCCGTTGAGTTCGGCACGCCCCTCACTGACGACGCTGGCGAAGCCCAGGGCCTTGGTCGCCGCGCCGACATCCTCACTCTTCATGCGCAGGCGCAGGCCGCTCTGATCGGCCTGGGAGTCCCACTCACCCTCGGCGTCGGCCTCGAAGAAGGGGTGGCGCAGCGTCAGCTCCTCCAGCCTGACGCCACCCTCCTCGCGCGGCAGCAGGACCAGACTGAGACTCCCCAGGGAGGCATCCCCGTAACGGAGCTTATCCACCGAGATGCTGAGCGGCGGTAGGCTCGCGCTCTCGACATCGACGGCGCGCATCTCCGGACCCGAATCCTCCGATTCCAGTTCACTCAACCACAGTTTGCGCAGGGAAACCTCCAGCGGCAGGGCGCCGGCGCCATCACCGCGCCCGTCGCCGAGCCCGGCCAGGGCGCCCCGCCAACCGCGCAGGTCGACCTGCTTCAGCGAGCCGCCGAGGCTCATCACCTGGCCCTCGGGCAGCTCGGCGCGGCCACTGCCGAAGTGCAGCGCGGCACGCTTCAGGCCGCCGCCCTCGCGCGGCTCGAACAGGGCGTGCAGACGCTCGCCGTAGTTCAGCTCCACCAAGCCGGCGCGCTCGCCGCTGAGCTGGATCTTCAGCTCCATGGCGCTCCCTTCCTCGGCGGCCGCCTTGCCCAGAGGCTGCGGCAGCTTGACCGCCATCCCCACCAGGTCGCTATCGATGCGCAGGCTGGTGCCCTGGCCACCATGGGCGATATCGATGAGCGCCTGCCAACCGCCCTCACCCGATAGCGAATCGACGAAGGGGTAGTCCAGGGCCTCGCCCAGGCGCTCTCCGCGGGCCTCGCCGCGGGCGACGATGCGGGTATGGCGTACCCCATCCTGCTCATCGGTGAAACCGGCGATGCGCACCGGGCCATCGAACAGCCGCGCCTGCAACTCCTCGACCTTGAGTGCCTTTTCGCTAAAGCCCAGGCTTCCGCTCACCCCCTCCAGAATGATCCCCTCGCGCACCGCCAGGCGGTTGTCGGCCAGCTCCAGCACCCCATCCACCTTCAGCGGCAGCTCCTCGGCCATCTGCTGGCTGAGGGGGATCTTCAGGTCCAGTTGCAGGCGGCTATCCCCCTGCAGCTGCATCGACGCCACCGCCTTGCCGAGGATGCGCGAGAGCGGGCTCTCGCGCAGCAGGCGGCTGGCATCGTCGCCATGCGGCGTGGCGTGGCCGTGTACCTGTAGCAGCGGACGCGTGAGGTCGTCGATGCGCACCTCCACCTCCTCCACCGGTGAGTCGTAGAGCCGCGCCGAGCCCTGGATGCGCATGCCAGGCCCGTTGAACAGCACCTCGCCGTTCACGGCACGCAGCGGCGGCCACTCCTCGCGGTAGTTCAGGGTGATGTCCCTGGCATCGAAGCGCACCTCGAAACGGCCCTGATGCTCATTGAAGGGGAACTCTCCACGCTTCAACCTGCCGTGATAGAGCAGACCACCGCTGACCAGCCGCCCCCCCTTGAAGGCGGCGTCCAGCCACTCCAGGGTGGGCTTCTTCAGCAGGCCAGCCGGGAGATAGCGGGGGGCGGCGGCGGCATCGCCATCGTGGAAGCGCCCGCGCAGGTCGAGATAGGGGGGCGCTCCCTCCGGCAACGACAGGTCCAGCGCCAGTTGCGCCTGGATATCGGCGTTGTCCAGCTCCAGGCCGCGCCCGTGCAGGTGCCAGCCCGAGCCATCAACGGCGCGGCGCAGATAGACCACGCCCAGCAGGGTGTCCGCCTCCAGCGGCGAGCGGAAAAGGTTCGGCAGTGAGAGCGCCGCATCGTGGCTGTTGATATGCAGATCGGCGCCACCTCGGTCCAGGCGGATGGTCGCGTCCAGCCCCCCCACCCCAGGCAGCCCGTCGTGAGAGGCCCAGCCCAGATCGTGGACCATCGCCTGGGCACGCGGCCCCTGCTCAACGTCGTACTCCAGGCGCAGCCCCAGGATCGAACCGTGCGGCCCCATCGCCGCCAGCTGGCGGCGTTTCGCCTCCGGCAGGGCGTCACTAAGCGCGGCCAGTGACGAGAGCGGCCCCAGCGACAGCCGGTCCGCCTGCAGGCGCCAGTAGTCGCCGCTGTTCTCTATGCTCAGATTACTCGGCTCGGCGCCCGACTCCAGCAGCAACCCGGCCAGGTCCAGGCGCCAGCCGCCGTTGCCGAAGTAGCCGTGCAGGCGGGTCTCGACCCGCTCGCCGCGCCAGCTCTCACCGCTCCCGCGCAGCCGCAGGTCGTGAGCGGCGATGTGCCCGTCCAGCTCCTGGGGATAGCCGTCATCCCAGCGGCTCCACAGCTCCAGCTCCAGCTCGCCGCCCTCCATGCTCACCCCGGCCAGCGGCGGCAGCCAGGGGCCGGGGCGCAGCCCCTCACCCTTGAGGTAGATGTCGCCGTGCCAGCTCTCGGGGCGCTCCAGGCGCCCGCGCAGCTCCATCGCCAGGTTGAGCGTACGCCCCAGTGACTCGGGCAGACGCAGCCCGGCGCGCAGGCGGTGACGCTCGCCCTCGCTGCCCAGCTGCATCGCCAGATCACTGAATTCGAGGCGCTCATCGCGCTGGTGATCGATCCAGAGCAATTGGCCATCGCGCAGGCGCAGCCCGCCCTGGGTGTAAAGCGCGGCCAGGGCGCCGCCCGGCGTGCCGCCGCTACCGCCCCGGCTGAGCGGGCCGATGCCGTGCAGGTGCAGCCCGCCCCGCGCGTCGCGCTCCAGGGTCAGGCGGGCGCCGTCTACGCTCAGGCGCTTGAGCAAGGGGCTCCAGGCGAGCAGGCTGCGCAGGCCATCCAGCCCCAGGCCCACCTCGCCGATCGAGGCCTCGCGCCCGCCCTCCTCGCGCAGGCGCAGTTGTCTCAGGATCAGGGTGGGGGTGATGCCGACCAGGCGGGCGTCCACCTCG
Source organism: Thiohalomonadaceae bacterium (assembly GCA_041572195.1). Lineage (GTDB taxonomy): Bacteria > Pseudomonadota > Gammaproteobacteria > Thiohalomonadales > Thiohalomonadaceae > JBFFSW01. Next base: position 4,306 of record JBFFSW010000077.1, read on the forward strand.
CCGATGGTGACCTCGACGCCAAGCCGTTCGCCGACCCGGCGCTCCAGCTCGTGGTGATACTCCTGCAGCTGTGGCATCAGCAGCCGCGCCACGCTCAGCAGCACGGCGGCCAGTATCAGCAGGCCGAAGCCGCCGTACCAGAAGAGGTTGCCGATGCGTTTGACGTGGCGCATACGCGGCCTACATCAGTACCACGTCGTACTGCTCCTGGGTGTACATGGACTCCACCTGGAAGTTGATCGGCCGACCGATGAACTCCTCCAGCTCGGCCACCGAGGTGGACTCTTCGTCCAGCAGCAGGTCCACCACCTCCTGCGAGGCCAGCACCAGCAGCTGGCTGGCGTCGTAGGCGCGTGCCTCGCGCATGATCTCGCGGAAGATCTCGAAGCAGACCGTCTCCGGGCTCTTCAGCGTGCCGCGACCGTTGCAGGTGGGGCAGGTGTCGCAGAGCACGTGCTCCAGCGACTCGCGGGTACGCTTGCGGGTCATCTCCACCAGCCCCAGCTCGGAGACGCCGCTGATGTAGGTCTTGGCGTGGTCGCGCTCCAGCGCCTTCTCCAGCGCGCGCAGCACCTGGCGGCGGTGTTCGACCTCGGCCATGTCGATGAAGTCGAGGATGATGATGCCGCCGAGGTTGCGCAGGCGCAGCTGGCGGGCGATGGCCTGGGCCGCCTCCAGGTTGGTCTTGAAGATGGTCTCTTCGAGGTTGCGGTGGCCGACGAAGGCGCCGGTGTTCACATCGAAGGTGGTCATCGCCTCGGTCTGGTCGATGATGAGATAGCCACCGGACTCCAGCTGCGCCTTGCGCTCCAGCGCCTTGTGGATCTCGTCCTCGATACCGTAGATGTCGAAGATGGGCCGCTCGCCGGTGTAGTGGCTGATGCTGGGGGCCAGATCGGGAATGAACTTGGCGGCGAACTTGTACACCTTCTGGAAGGTCTCGCGCGAGTCGATGCGCACCCGTTCGATGTCGCTGCCCCCCAGGTCGCGCATGGTACGCATCACCAACGGCAGGTCCTCGTTGATCAGCGCCGGGGCCTTGCCGCGCATGCGCTCGCCGATGGCGCCCCAGAGCTTGGCCAGGAACTGCATATCCTTGACCAGGGCCTCCTCGCTGGCCCCCTCGGCGGCGGTGCGCAGGATGTAGCCACCGGCGGGAAACTCCCCGGCGTGCTCCAGAATGATCCCCTTGAGGCGGTTGCGCTCTCCCTCGCCCTCGATCTTCTGTGACACGCCGATGTGGTCGCTGCCGGGCATGTAGACCAGGAAGCGCGAGGGGATGGAAATGTGGGTGGTGAGGCGCGCGCCCTTGGTGCCCAGCGGGTCCTTGACCACCTGCACCATCAGCTCCTGGCCCTCGCGCAGCAGGGTGTGGATCTGGTCGTTGTCGCCGTTTTCGCTGGCGATATCCGAGGCGTGCAGGAAGGCGGTGCGCTCCAGTCCCACCTCCAGGAAGGTGGCCTGCATCCCCGGCAGCACCCGGCTCACCTTGCCCTTGTAGATATTGCCCACCAGGCCGCGGCGGCGCGAACGCTCGATGTGCACCTCCTGCAACACGCCGTTCTCGACGAAGGCGATGCGGGTCTCCTGCGGGGTGACGTTGATCAGCAGCTCTTCACTCATAAACCTGACTCATCCTTCCCTCAGCAGTGGGATGCCGAAGTGTTGTAGTAGTTCCGCGGTCTCGAACAGCGGCAGCCCCATCACCCCGGAGTAGCTCCCCTCCAGACGCTCGATAAACTGCGCGCCCAGCCCCTGGATGGCGTAGCCGCCCGCCTTGTCCGCCGGTTCGCCGCTGCGCCAGTAGGCGGCCAGCTCCGCCTCGCTGAGTTTGCGAAAGCGCACCGTGCTCACCGACAGGCGGCTCTCCTCGCGCGCGTCACCAACCAGGGCCACGCCGCTCATCACCTGGTGGGGTCGAGCGGAAAGGCGCCTCAGGGTGGCGGCGAAATCGGCCTCGTCGCGCGGCTTGCCGATGATGTGGCCATCGACCACCACCGCGGTATCCGCCCCCAGCACCGGCTGGGGCTCATCGTCGGCCAGCAGCCGGCGTCCGGCGCGCGCCTTGGCCAGGGCCAGACGCACCACGTAGAGCTCGGGGGCCTCGTGCGGGTGCGGGGTCTCGTCCACC
>JBFFSW010000078.1:0-6366 GCA_041572195.1 Thiohalomonadaceae bacterium
CCACCCGTGTCATCTATCTGCGCTACGCCAAGGCCAAGGACCTGGTCACGGTGCTCAGTGGCGTATCCAGCAGTATCGCCGCGGGCAAGGAGGCGGGCGCTGGGGCGGCCAAGCCCGCCCCGGCTCAGGGTGGGCAGGTCAACATCCAGGCTGACGAGAGCACCAACGCCCTGGTGATCAACGCCCCGCCCGCGGTGCTGCGTGACCTGGAGGCCGTGGTGCGCCAGCTCGACGTACGCCGTGCCCAGGTGGAGGTGAAGGCGGTGATCGCCGAGGTTTCCAATGATGTAGTCAATGAGATGGGTGTGCAGTGGGGTTACAACGGTGCCCCCGACGGCATGCCGGTGGGGCTGGTCAACTTCTCCGGCTCCGGCGCCGGAATTACCGACATCGCCGCCGCCGCCGCCGCCGCCGCCGCGGGCACCCTCACCGCCGTGCCACCGCTGGACGGTCTCACTCTTGGCGCCGGTGATACCGGCGCCGGGCCGGGGCAGGGCTTCGGTATCGCCGGTGTGCTGCGCGCCCTCGCCGGTGATGCCAACACCAACATCCTCTCCACCCCGACTCTGGTTACCCTGGACAACGAGGAGGCGGAGATCGTCGTCGGTCAGAACGTCCCCTTCGTCACCGGCTCCTACTCCAGCACTGGCGGTGGTACCACCCCCGACAACCCCTTCCAGACCATCCAGCGCGAGGACGTGGGCATCACCCTCAAGGTTAAGCCACAGGTCAACGAGGGGGATGCGGTGCGCCTGGAGTTGACCCAGGAGGTCTCCAGCCTCAGCTCGGCCACCACGGGCGCCAGCGACATCGTCACCAACAAGCGCTCGTTGAAGACCTCGGTGATGGTCGACAGTGGCCAGGTGCTGGCCCTGGGTGGGCTGATGGACGACCAGTTGCGCGAGGGGGTGCAGAAGGTGCCGCTGCTGGGCGATATCCCCATCCTCGGCTGGCTCTTCAGCTACAGACAGACTAGCAAGCTCAAGCGCAATCTGATGATCTTCCTGCACCCGACCATCATGCGCGACCCGCGCCATAGCAGTGCCCTGGCGCACGGCAAGTACAACCTGATTCGCTCCGAGCAGCTGGCCTTCCGTGAGCGCGGCGTGTCGCTGATGCGTGACGAGGCCTCGCCGCTGCTGCCCGACTGGGAGGAGTTCGTTCAGCTGCCGCCGATGTTCGACGAGTTGCAGCCGGGCGATCCGCTGCCGCCGCGTATGGAGAGCAACGGTGGCCTCTGAGGCGACTGAATCCGAGCTTGCCCCTCAGGGCCTCCCCTTCGGTTTCGCCAAGCGCTTCGGCGTGCTCTACGATGCCGCCGAGCGGCGCCTGCTCTACCGCTCCGACGCGCCGCTGGCGGCCATCTGCGAGGCGCGCCGCGTGCTCGGTGCCGATACCCCCTTGGCGGCGGTGGAGGAGGGGGCCTTCGAGGCCCTGCTGCAGGCCGGATACGAGCACTCCTCCAACGACGCCATGGCGCAGATGGGGGAGCTGGGCGAGGATATGGACCTGGCCGACATCGCCCAGCACATGCCCGAGCCGGAGGACCTGCTGGAGAGCGAGGATGACGCCCCCATCATCCGCCTGATCAACGCCCTGCTTACCGAGGCGGTGCGCGAGAACGCCTCCGATATCCATATCGAACCCTTCGAGAACCGCCTGCAGGTGCGTTTTCGCGTCGACGGCGTGCTGCGTGAGGTGTTGCAGCCGCAGCGGGTGCTGGCGCCGCTGCTCATCTCCCGCATCAAGGTGATGGCGCGCCTAGATATCGCCGAGAAGCGCCTGCCCCAGGACGGCCGCATCTCGGTCAAGGTGGCCGGGCGGGCGGTGGACGTGCGCGTATCCACCCTCCCTTCCGGCCATGGCGAGCGCGTGGTGCTGCGCCTGCTGGACAAGCAGGCCGGGCGCCTGGACCTGGAGCAGTTGGGGATGGACGAGGCCGGGCGTGATCGCATCGACGAGCTGATCCATCAGCCCCACGGCATCATCCTGGTCACCGGCCCCACCGGCTCGGGCAAGACCACCACCCTCTACGCGGCGATCGCGCGGCTCAACGACAGCAAGCGCAACATCATGACCGTCGAGGACCCCATCGAGTACTACATCGACGGCATCGGCCAGACCCAGGTCAACACCAAGGTGGACATGAGCTTCGCCCGCGGCCTGCGCGCCATCCTGCGCCAGGACCCGGACGTGGTGATGGTGGGTGAGATCCGCGACCTGGAGACTGTGCAGATCGCCGTACAGGCCTCGCTCACCGGCCACCTGGTGCTCTCCACCCTGCACACCAACACCGCCATCGGCGCGGTTACCCGCCTGCGTGACATGGGGGTGGAGCCCTTCCTGCTCTCCTCCAGCCTCATCGGCGTGCTCGCCCAGCGCCTGGTGCGGGTGCTCTGCGACCACTGCAAGCGCCCCTACACCGCCAACGCCGCCGACGTGCGGCGCCTGGGGCTGGCCGAGGAGGCCGAGCCGCCCACCCTACATGCCGCCGAGGGCTGCGAGCACTGCAACCGCCTCGGTTATCGGGGGCGCACCAGCATCTACGAGCTGGTGGACGTGGACGAGACCCTGCGCGGGATGATCCACGACGGCGCCGCCGAGCACGAGCTGGAGCAGTACGCCCATCGCCACTCCCCCAGCCTGTTCGAGGATGGCGTGCACAAGGTGCTGGCCGGGGTCACCAGCCTGGATGAGCTGCTGCGGGTCAGCCACGGCGATTAAGCATGGCCGCCTTCGAATACACCGCACTGGATGCGCGCGGCAAGGAGAGCCGTGGAGTTATTGAGGGCGACGCCCCGCGCCAGGTTCGCCAGCAGCTGCGCGACAAGGGGCTGATCCCGCTCAGCGTCGAGGAGGTGAGCCGCCGCGAGAAGCGTCGTCGCGGCGGCGCCCTGCAACTGCGTCGCGGCGTCAGCGCCACCGAGCTGGCGCTCTTCACCCGCCAGCTGGCGACCCTGGCCCAGTCCGGCCTGCCGCTGGAGGAGGCGCTGCAGACGGTGGCCCGCCAGAGCGAGGGCTCGCGCCTGCAGAGCATGGTGCTGGCGGTGCGCGCCAAGGTGCTGGAGGGGCACACCCTGGCCGCGGGCCTGGGGGAGTTCCCTTACGTCTTCCCCGACCTCTATCGCAGCACCGTCGCCGCCGGTGAGCAGTCCGGCCACCTCGATGGGGTGCTGGATCGGCTCGCCGACTACACCGAGCGGCGCCAGCAGATGCGCCAGAAGATCGGTCTGGCACTCTTCTACCCCATCATCCTCATGGTGGTGGCGGTGCTCATCGTCATCGGCCTGCTCACCTACGTGGTGCCCAAGGTGGTGACGGTCTTCGAGAACATGGACCAGGAGCTGCCCGCGCTCACCCGCGGCCTCATCGGTCTCAGCGACTTCCTGCGCGTGCACTGGTGGTGGTTGTTACTGCTGGTGGTGGCGGCAGCCTTCGCCGTGCGCGCCCTGTTGCGGGTGCCCGCTGTGCGTCATCGTTGGCATGAGCTGTTGCTGCGCCTGCCGGTGATCGGGCGGCTGGTGCGCGGTGCCAACAGTGCCCGCTTCGCCCGCACCCTGAGCATCCTGGTCGGCAGCGGGGTGCCGGTGCTGGAGGCGATGCGCATCTCCGCCGAGGTGCTGGGCAGCCTGCCGATGCGCGAGTCGGTGAGCGCCGCCGCCGATCGGGTGCGCGAGGGGGCGGGCATCGCCCCGGCGCTGGAGCGGAGCGGCTATTTCCCCCCTATGCTGGTGCACCTGATCGCCAGTGGCGAGAGCAGCGGCCGCCTGGAGGAGATGCTCGAGCGGGCGGCGGCCAATCAGGAGCGGGAACTGGAGACCCAGATCGCCGCTCTAATGGGGGTGTTCGAGCCGTTGATGATCCTGATGATGGGGCTGGTGGTGCTGCTGATCGTGCTGGCCATCCTGCTGCCCATCTTCGAAATGAATAATTTAGTGCAATAGTTTTGAGAGGAGTGGGAATGCTGAAACGAATCGTCCTTATCATCATGCTGGTCAGCCTGAATGGCTGTGTGGTCTACGTAACACCCACCCAGGGTGTCGTCCGCGGTGATGAGCCCAGTGAGAGCCACGAGAGGTCTGAGCATGAGGAAGAGCGTCGAAGCGTTTCGCGTGAGATCCTTCTGACCCTTGACCCGGTGCGCGACCATCGGGTCGACGGCCGCTACCTCAAGCGCCTGCTGCACGAGTATCACGCCGAGGGTGTGCGCGCCCACCGCGTCAAGAAGTATCCGGGCTCGCGCCAGGTCTGGCGTCTCGACGGTCTTGATGGTGATTATCAGCTCAAGCGCCTGATGGTGAAGTTCGTGCGCGAGCCGGAGATCGTCAAGGCCGAGGTCTTCTATGGTGAGCACCAGCTCCACCAGGAGCCCGAGGTCTCGGCCCCCATCGTCAGGCACCCGCCGCGCCCCGCGCCGATTATTCCCCCTCCCGTTGCCGCCCGCCCGCCGCCCCCCGTGGTGGGGCACCCCGATAATGATCGGCATGAAGAGAAGCCCAAGCACTTCTCCCGCGAGATCGTTCTCACCCTGGTTCCGGCCCAGGCTCACCGGGTGGATGGTCGTTACCTGAAGCAACGCCTGCGAGCCTATGGTGCTCGGGGCCTGCGCATGGACCGTGTCAGGGTCTTTGCCGACGACAAGCAGCTCTGGCGCGTCGATGGTCTGGATAGCGACCAGCGCCTGCGCCAGTTGATGGGCCGACTCGCTGGCGAGCGGGAGATCCTCAAGGTCGAGCTCTACTCCGGTAATCCGGCCATGTATATCCCGGCGCCGGTCGCCCCGACCCGGCCGGTGAAGCCGCCGGTGACCCCGCCCGCGCCGCGCCGCTTTATCACACCGCCTCAGCCCGCCGCCCCCAAGCCGCCGGCCGCGGCCGCGAAGCCGGAGGAGGTGGAGACGGTCTCGATCATCATCGGCGTCGAGCAGCGCTTCGCCCGAATCCAGCCCGGCAAACTGGTGCCCGGGCTGGGTAAGAAGTGTCTGCGCCGGGGCGAGACGCTGAGCTTCCAGCGTACCCTGGCCAACGGCGGGCATCTGCTTGTCGCTCGAGTTAAGGGTGGCGAGAAGCGCGAGGAGGCGCTGCTGGGTTGCTTGAAGAGACAGCCCCAGGTGAGTTACGCCGAGGAGAATGAGAGGCGTAGCATTCGTTAACCGGTTAGTCTCAGGGATGGAGGGGACGATATGAAGAAGATCGCATTGCTGTTCAGCCTGCTGCTGTCCGCCCTGCCGCTATCGGCGCAGGAGATGGTCAGCGGCCTGATCGTCAAGCTGCAACCCGCGCAGCCGGGCGGCCGTGTGGCGATCAGCAGTGAGCGTCTGAACACCCTCTCCCGTGCCGCGGGCGTGGCCCTGCGTCACGGCCGCACGCTGGCCACCAGCGCCGATCTCCTGCACCTGCCCGCCGCCGTGCCGATGGATGAGGCACGGCGTATCAGCGCGCGCATCGCCGCCCAGCCTGGGGTGGTTTATGCCGAGCCGGATCGGCGATATCGGCCGCTGCTGGTGCCTAATGATACTTATTACAACGACCTGCTAAAGCCGCAGTGGAGTCTGTGGATGCCGGGCGTGGGTAATGAGGGTGGCGCCAATCTGGAGGCGGCCTGGAACAGTACTGCCGGAGACCCCAACGTGGTGGTGGCGGTGGTCGATACGGGCATCCTTTCGCATGTGGATCTCGACATTAACCGTATCGTGACGGGCTATGACTTCATCTCCCTGGATTCGACCTATGGCGACCTCTTCGACATGGACGGTTCCCCGGGGCGTGACGCCGATCCCAGTGACCCGGGTGACTGGGTGGCGGCGGACTCGGATCCGGAGCTGGTGGCTCTGGGTTGTCCGGTGGTGAATAGCTCCTGGCACGGCTCTCACGTGGCGGGCACCATCGGCGCCAACACCAATAACGCCACCGGTGTGGCGGGAGTGACCTGGGCGGGGAAGATTATGCCGCTGCGGGCCATTGGCAAGTGTGGGGGCCTGCTCTCCGATATTAGTGACGCGATGCTATGGGCCGCTGGCGTAGCCGTCACCGGCGCGCCGGCGAACGCCACCCCGGCCCAGGTGGTCAACCTTAGCCTGGGTGGCACGGGCACGTGCTCCCAGACCGAGCAGAGTGTAATTAATACCCTGCGCTCGCTTGGTGTTCTGGTGGTCGCCGCCGCCGGCAACGAAAATGTTGATGTCAGCAACTCCGCCCCCGCCAACTGCAAGGGGGTGATCGCGGTAGCCTCCCACGGCAAGGATGGTCTGCGTGCCTATTACAGCAACTACGGCGCGGGGGTGGATATCAGTGCTCCCGGCGGTGACAGGAGCAAGGACACTGGCATTGCCGCACCCATCAATGACAGCCTGACCACCCCGACCGG
>JBFFSW010000079.1:0-6343 GCA_041572195.1 Thiohalomonadaceae bacterium
CGGCGGATGCGCGCCGCCACCTCCTTGAGCAGAGCATCACCCACCGCATGGCCCAGTGAGTCGTTAATGGTCTTGTAGCGGTCCAGGTCGAGGAACAGCACCGCGCCGTAGTGGCCGTGGCGGCGCGAACGTGAGAGCTCCTGCTCCATGCGCTCCAGCAGCAGGCGACGGTTGGGCAGCTCGGTGAGGGCGTCGAAGTAGGCCTGGTATTCGATGTGGGCCTCGGCCTGCTTGCGCTCGGTGATGTCCTGGAAGTGGGCGATGTAGTGGGTCACCGCGCCGCCCTCGTCGCGCACCGCGGTGATGGAGAGCCACTCCGGATACACCTCGCCGCTCTTGCGCCGGTTCCAGATCTCCCCCTCCCAGTGACCGCTGAGGCTGAGGGTGCGCCACATCTGCTCGTAGAAGTCGGCGTCGTGACGGCCCGACTGCAGGATGTTGGGGTTGTGCCCCAGCACCTCACTCTCGACGTAGCCGGTGATGTCGGTGAAGGCCTGATTGATGCGCAGGATATTTCCGCGCAGGTCGGTGATAGCGATCGCCTCGTGGGCCTCGAAGGCGGTGGCCGCCAGGCGCAACGCCTCCTCGGTGCGGCGCCGCTCGCTGATGTCGCGGAAGCTGATCACCGCGCCCACCACCTCCTCGCCGCTGAACAGCGGGGTGCTGGCATACTCCACCGGGAAGTTGCTGCCGTCCTTGCGCCACAGCACCTCGTCGTCCACCTGCTGCGGCTCACCGTCGCTGAGCGGCGCCAGCATGCGGCACTCACCGCGGGGGTAGGGTCGGCCATCGGCGTGGCTGTGATGGATCATCGCGTGGTTGGCGCGCCCCACCAGCTCCTCGGCGCCGTAGCCCAGCATCCGCGAGGCGGCCGGGTTAACGAAGGTGGTCACGCCATCGCGGTCAATGCCGAAGATGCCGTCGGCGGCCCCCTCGAGCAGACGGCGGTTGCGCTCGGTGCTCTCGGCCAGGGCGGCGCGGTCGCGCTCACGGGAGAAGCGCATACGGATGGATTCGAGGGTGAAGTGATAGGAGCGACGTGAGATGAGCGCGGCGGTGAACAGAAAGAGCAGCCCCATCAACGCCATCACCGGGGCCACATCCCAGTCCAGGGAGAGCACGCGCGCCACCATCAGGCCGACGGCGGGCAGCATGAAGGCGGTCGCCGCGCTCCACATCGGCGCCAGGCTCACCGCCGCCCCGGCGGTCATCCCGGCGATGACGAAGACCAGGAAGATCTGGTGCACCCCGCTCTCCCGCGGAAACAGCACATAGCCGGCCAGCCCCCAGCTCAGCCCCGCCAGCAGCGCGCCGATGAAGAAGGCACGACTCCAGCCGGAGGGATTGAACTCACCGTCCGCGATACGGCGAAAACGCCACAGCAGTTGATAACGGTAGGCGGTAGTCCCCAGCAGAGCCGCCAGCCACCCCAGCAGTAGCGGCGCCGGGGTCAGCGGCAGCAGCACCCAGGTCAACAGCGCGGCGTTGACCACGGTCGCCGCCAGGGCGGTGGGCAAGGCCTCGAAGAGCAGACGCAGCTGCTCGCGGCTTATCCCTGCAGAATCGACATCCCTGTGCGGGAGGGAGCTGTTTTGGCTCATGGGTGTGGGGATTGTTTAGATGTCCCTAATATACGCTTTAAGGACACTGGGGGCTAGGCAACCTTCTCGAACACCAGGTCCCACACCCCATGACCGAGCCGCAGGCCGCGGCGTTCGAACTTGGTCTCGGGGCGATAGTCGGGCTTGGGCACATAATCACCGCTCTCGGAGGTGTTGCGGAAACCCTCGGCATCGTTCAGCACATCGCGCATCCACTCGGCGTAGTGCTCCCAGTCGGTGGCCATGTGCAGGCGGCCGCCGCTCTTGAGCTTGCGCCGCACCAGCTGCGCCCACCGCGGATTCACCTGGCGGCGCTTGTGGTGCTTCTTCTTGTGCCAGGGGTCGGGAAAGAAGAGGTAGAGGGCGTCCAGCGAGCCATCGGCGATCTGCTTCTCCATGATCTCCACCGCATCCTCACTCATCACCCGCAGGTTGCTGAGCCCCTGCTCGTCGATGATCTGCAGCAGGTGACCGACGCCGGGGCGGTGGACCTCAATGCCGAGATAGTCGTTCTCGGGGTGGTTTTTGGCGATCTCCGCCAGCGACTCGCCGTTGCCGAAGCCGATCTCGAGGATGCGCGGTGCGCTGCGGCCGAAGAGGACGTCCAGGTCCAGCGGCTCATCCCCCGGTTCGATGCCGAACTTCGGGAACAGCTCGTCCATGGCCCGCTGCTGACCGGGCGTCAGCCTCCCCTCGCGACGGACGAAGGAGCGGATGCGGCGCAGAATGGGCGCTTGATTCTCTGACACGATGAACTCCGAGCAGGACAGGGCGCGCGATTATACCTCACCACCAGCGCTTGAGCCGAAACAGCACCAGCAGCGAGAGCGCCAGCAGTCCCATCCCACCGATGGTGATGAAGTATCCGTAGGGACTGCGCAGCTCCGGCATGTTCTCGAAATTCATGCCGTAGATCCCCGCGATCAGGCTCAGCGGCATGAAGATGGCCGAGAGCAGCGTCAGGGTGCGGACGATGGCGTTGGTGCGGTGGGAGACCATGGAGAAGTGGAGCTGCAACAGGGAGTCCAGTTCGTGCTGCTGCTGTTGCGTGAACTTGCTCATCCGCCGCACGTGCTCCAGCAGGTCGGTGAAGCGCACCCGCAGGGTATCACTCAGCTCATCGCCGTTATCGTCGCGCCAGGCGAGTATCGCGCCTTCCTGCTCCTCGCACAGAATCTCCAACTGGCGCAGCTGGCGGCGATAGTTCATGAGTCCATGCCAATCATCCTCACCCTTTTGCCCGCCGAGCAGCTCGGCGGTGTGGTGGTCCAGCCGCGCCAGCAACACCTCTCGCAGCGACAACAGCCGATCGACCATGGTGTTCAGGATGAAGTGCAGCAGAGAGCGGGGATCGGTCAACTGTCGCGCCGAGCGCCTGGCCAGACGCCCATGCACGGCGGCGATGGAGCGGCTCTCCCCCGACTGCACCGTCACCAGCACCCGCTCGGTCACGAAAAAGGTGACCGGCCGGGTCAGCAGCCCCTGCTCCAGCTCGTCACCGGCAAGGCCGCGAAACACGAGCATGTCGTACTCGCGGGTATTGTCGTAGAAAGAGGCGTACGCGGAGTTGAGGCTGTCGTGCAGGTGGCGCTCATGGATCGTCGTGCCGGTGAGGTGCTTCAGCAGCTGCGGCCATTCCTGATCCTCGCCGCGAACACAGTCGATCCAGAGCATGCCGCTCGTGGGCATCGACTCACCCGCCGCGAAGGGGCCGACACCCTCGGGGGTGATATGCAGACTCTCCCTCGCTCCCCCCGGTTCGCTAACGTTTGTGCCTAGAAGAAGGTGCCGTCGATGGGGCTGGAGGCGGAGGCGTAGCGCTTGCGCGGAATGCGCCCGGCCTTGAAGGCCTCGCGACCCGCCTCGACCGCCTTCTTCATCGCCGAGGCCATGAGGATGGGGTCCCTGGCACCGGCGATGGCGGTGTTCATCAGCACGCCATCAACACCCAGCTCCATCGCGAAGGCGGCATCGCTGGCGGTGCCGACACCGGCATCGACCAGGATAGGCACATTGGCGTTCTCGACGATGGTGAGGATGTTGTAGGGGTTCTGCACCCCCAAGCCGGAGCCGATGGGGGCGGCCAGCGGCATCACCGCGCAGCAGCCGATCTCCTCCAGCCGCTTGGCCAGGATCGGGTCGTCGGAGGTGTAGACCATCACATCAAAGCCGTCCTTCACCAGGGTCTCGGCCGCCTGCAGGGTGGCGGTGACATCGGGGTAGAGGGTCTGCTCATCGCCCAGCACCTCCAGCTTCACCAGCTTGTGGCCGTCGAGCAGCTCGCGGGCCAGGCGGCAGGTGCGCACCGCGTCCTCGGCGGTGTAGCAGCCGGCGGTGTTGGGCAGGATGGTGTACTTCTCCGGCGGCAGCACGTCGAGCAGGTTGGGCTGGGAGGGATCCTGACCGATGTTGGAGCGGCGGATCGCCACGGTGACGATCTCGGCCCCCGCCGCCTCGGTGGCCAGACGGGTCTCCTCCAGGTCCTTGTACTTGCCGGTACCGGTGAGGAGGCGGGAGGCGTACTCGACGCCTGCGATGATCAGCGGATCGTTGTTCTGTGACATGCGGGAATTCCTGAGATTTGGGTTCCGGGCTCACCCACCGCCGATCGCATGCACGATCTCGACCTTGTCCCCTTCGTTCAGGGGGGTCGCGGCGTAGCTCGAGCGCGGCACGATTTCGCGATTGAGCTCCATGGCGATGCGGCGACCGGTCAGGCCCAGCGACTCGACCAATTGTTCGGCGGTGGCGCCATCGGGCAGTTCGTGGGGCTCACCGTTGAGGATGATATTCATGGCGGCCAAGCCTAAAGCCTCGCCCCCGGCCCGTCAAACTCAGCCTTAATTTATACTTAACGATTGTTTGGTTACACTTCGCCGACGATCCCGCCCGCTGCCGACCGAAACCATGGACAAACTCGACTTCAGCCTGCCCCCCCTGCGTGCGCAAAGCAGTAATGACCCACTGCCCGCAGCCGAGGCCATCCCCGCATGGGTGGACGCCCTGCCGATGGCCCACACCGGTGAGCTGGGACGCCACATCTTCGCCACCCTCAACGCCCTGCGTGAGGTGGAGCTGAGCGAGGATTACCGCAGCCAGCTGCTGCTGGCGCTGCGCCCCGCCCTGACCGTGGTGCAGGAGAACCTGCGCCTGCGCTTCCAGCGCCAGGCACTGCCGCTGCCGCAAAAGAGCATGAAGGTGTTCCACCTCTCCACCGCCCTGTTCCTGGCCGAGGCCCAAGGCTGGCTGCGGGTGCTGGAAGCGCCGCTGCAGAAGGGCTGGCTGTTCAGCAACCGCAAACGCGGCCTGGATGCCCGCGCCCAGGCCGCCCAACGGGCCATGCGCGCGCTGGGGGAGATCCTGGACAACTACCGCCACCTGCACCTCTCAGACCCGCGCGGCCTCTGGCGCATGCTGCACAACACCCTGCGCGCCGCCGATGCCCTGGGGGTGGCCACCCGTCGGCCGGAGGTGATCGGCGAGGAGAGCCCCTCCCCCCTCAACGAGTACAGCCGCCAGATCCTGCTCTCGCAACTCCCCTACCAGCAGATCTCCAACCGCCACATGCGCCTGCTGGAGGCCAATATCAATGAGTGGGCCGCCCACGTACAGCTGGAGCCGGGCGAGGGTTTCAACGACCGGGGCGGCCTCTACCTCTACCTCGACAGCGACCTGCCCCCCATCCCCCCCGGCAGCTACTACCAGCGCATCGACGAGCGCCAGGCGCGCGCCGACCGTCACTTCCTCAACCTGAACGAGTTGCTGGAGCGCCTGGAGCACGGCGAGCCCGAGCTGGACCCGGAGCTGCGCGAGTGCCTGCTGGAGAAGTGGCGCGCCAACCAGGGGCGCGATGAGCGCCGCGGCGAGGAGGGCGACTACACCCTCCACTACGGCATGTCGGCCATCTACCGCTTCCTCAAGGCCCAGGCGGATGCGGCCGAGCCCAGGGAGGAGAACGAAGAGGAGGAGGAGGAGAACACTCTGCCCGACGTCGACTTCGGCATCGAGGGGCTGGTCCCCGACATGCACGAGGAGCGTCTGGAGAACGCCGATGTCTGGGACAAGGTCTATATCACCTCCGAGTCCAGCCACTGGAGCGACAAGTTCGCCCCCGGCGAGGCGCTGCCGCCCCAGCAGGGCGAGCTGCGCAACCGCAGCCGCGGCGGCATCTGCGTCAGCCTCGACAGCGGCCGTCACTCCTGCTTCCGCTGCGGTGAACTGGTAGCGGTCGAGGATGGCAACGGGATGCGCCTGGGGGCGCTGCGCTGGGTTCGCGGCGGCGCCGAGACCCAGGTGGAGTTCGGCATCCAGTGGCTGGCCGACGCGCCACAGCCGGTGTTCCTGCACATCGGCGCCGCCGACGGCCCCCTGCAACCGGCGATGCTGGCCCATGACGGCAGCTACGGCCTGCTGCTGGTGCCACGCCTGCCGGGACTGGAGAACCGCCCCCTGTGGCTGGAGTACGACGGCGAGCTGCGCCGGGTGGATACCAGCGAGACGCACACCGGCAGCAACTACTTCCTCGCCTATCGCTGCCAGGTGGCCGATGAGAGCATCGAGCGGGTCAGCAAGGCCTCCTCGGATGAGTTCGACACCCTCTGGCAGGAGCTCTAGCCGCGCCGCCGTCGGGGTGCTAACATTCGCCCCACCAAAGCGGGTGTAGTTCAATGGTAGAACTTCAGCTTCCCAAGCTGACTACGTGGGTTCGATTCCCATCACCCGCTCCAAACACGAAAGGCTGC
>JBFFSW010000080.1:0-6320 GCA_041572195.1 Thiohalomonadaceae bacterium
GCCGAACTTGTTCTCCTTGAGACCGGTGGAGATGTAGGGGTGGGTGTTGGCGTCGACGTCGGGATTGACGCGCATGGAGACCGGCGCCTTGACGCCCATCTCGGCGGCCACCTCGGCGAGGCGCTCCAGCTCCGCCTCGGACTCGACGTTGAAGCAGTGGATGCCGAGCTCCAGGGCGCGGCGCATCTCCTCCTCGCCCTTGCCGACGCCGGAGAAGACCACTTTCGAGGGTTCGCCACCGGCGGCGATCACCCGCTCCAGCTCGCCCACGGAGACGATGTCGAAGCCGGAGCCCAGGCGCGCCAGCAGGTTGAGCACCGCCAGGTTGGAGTTGGCCTTGACCGCGTAGCAGACCAGGTGCTCGACCCCGGCCAGGGCGGCGTCGAAGGCGCGCCAATGGCGCTCCAGGGTGGCGCGGGAGTAGACGTAGCAGGGGGTGCCGTGGGTCTCGGCGATGGAGGCCAGGGAGACCTCTTCGGCGTAGAGCTCGCCGTCACGGTAGTTGAAATAGTCCATCAGGGGGCTTCTTTCTTCGGGGGCGGTTCCAGATCGCCCTTGGCGCCGCAGCCGCCCAGCGGCAGGGCGAGGAGCAGGGAGAGGGCGAGGGCCGTCAGTAGGCGCATGGTCTGGATTCCGCGTGGGTGATTTAGGCGAATTATACCCGCTAGTGGCGGGTATGGTGGAAACGAGGGCTGATCGCGCCTATCCGGCGCTAGATAGTTCGGCGATTTGTGCCAGGCGCGCGGCAGCCTCGGTGGTATCGATGCCCTCGGCGGCCAGCCCCTGGAGCAGGGCCGAGCCCTCGGCGTGCAGTTGGCGCAGCTGCTCGGGTTCGAACAGCCACAGCGCCGCCTCCAGCTCGAAGGCGTCGCTGCCGAGCAGGGTGGGCAGCAACTCGCTCTCGCCGATGGGGGAGTCGGCGAGCATCAGGTCGGCGGGCAGTGGGTAGTTGAGTAGCCGCTGGTGGGCCTGGCGCGCCTCCGCCTCCTGCTCCAGTTCGTGCAGCGCCTGGGCGTCCCCCTCGGCGCCGCGGTGCAGGGCGGTCATGATCAGCTCGATGAGGCGCGAGAGCGCCTGCTTGGCCGGTTCCCGGTCACCTTCCAGGGTGCAGGCCAGGGTGTAGGCGTGGTCCAGCCGCCCCTTCAGCTCCAGCAGCACCTCGCTCTCCTCGTTGGGCTTGAGGGCGACGGCCTCCTCCAGCAGCCCCTGCAGGCGCTGGTTGAAGTCGGCGGCGGCCTGGTGATCCGCCTCGCGCGCGGCCGCAAGCTCCGCTTCGCTCACCTCACGGTGGGCGGCGGGGAAGAGGGGGTTGTCGCGGCGGCGAAGCAGGTGGCGGACGAAGCTACCCGGTCGGTCCATCAGCGCATCTTGCCGCCGTAGATGTAGCGGGAGATGGTGGCCACGTCACGGGAGACGCGGCGGAACAGCTGGTCGAGGCTGACAATGGCGTCCTCCAGCAGGTTGACGGCGATATAGGGGTGCTCGATGCGCAGGCGCTGGTACATGATGCGCGGCAGCTTGAGCAGGCGGGTGCCGTCGCTCATGGCGAGGATGCGCACCGAGCGCGGCTCGCGGTCGAAGAAGGACATGGAGCCGATCATGCCGCCGCCGCTGGCGCGGCCAATCTCCACCTTCTCGCCGTCGGCCTCGGTGATCAGCGCGGCATCGCCCTCGACCACGAAGTAGATGGCCTCGCCCACCTCGCCGATGTCGGCGATCACTTCACCTTTTTTGAACTCCACCTCTTCGGTGAACTCCAACAGGGTCTGCACCTCGCGCATGGTAAGCCCTTCGCACAGGTACTGCTGGCTGAGAAACTCGCTGAGGTTGATGTTCTGTTTGGCCATGGCGTTCTCCTTGGATGGAGCTCATAGCATAGAGCAGGAGCGGGGCGGCTGTCACCACGCCGGGGCTTCGGTTATAGTCCAACGCATTAACAGAATTAGGAGATAGAGAGCATGAAACGGATCCTGGCCCTGGCCCTGCTGCTGGTCGCCCCCCTGTGGGCCTTCGCCGCCGCCGATGAGTACACCGAGGGGCAGAACTACCGTGCCCTCGGCGCGCCCCTGCCCACCCAGGTCGAGCCCGGCCAGGTGGAGGTGGTGGAGTTCTTCTGGTACGGCTGCCCCCACTGCTACGAGTTCGAGCCCCACGTGGAGGAGTGGCTGAAGGATAAGCCGGAGAACGTGGTCTTCAAGCGCGTACCGGCCATCTTCCGCCCCGGCTGGAAGCTTCACGCCCAGGCCTACTACACCGCCGAGCTGCTGGGGGTGCTGGATCGCATCCATCGCCCGCTGCTGGACGCCATGCACAAGGAGAACCGCGCCTTCGTCGATGAGGAGGGCGTGCGCGAGTTCTTCATCGAGCAGGGGGTGGAGGAGAAGGCCTTCGACGATACCTTCTCCTCCTTCCTGGTGATGAGCCGGGTGGCGCGCGCCGAGCAGCTGACCCGCCGCTCCGGCATCCGCGGGGTGCCGTCGATGATTATCGATGGTCGCTACCAGCCCATCGCCACCAGCTACAACGACATGATCCGCATCACCGACTTCCTCAGCCGGAAAAAGCTCGCCGCCGGCCCGGCCGCGGAGTAGGTGCCGCGATGAAGGCCTCAGAGCTGTTCGTCAGGTGCCTGGAGAACGAGGGCATTGAGTATGTCTTCGGCATCCCCGGCGAGGAGAACCTCGACCTGATGGACGCGATGCTGGACTCGGATATCGAGTTCATCACCGTGCGCCACGAGCAGGGCGCGGCCTTCATGGCCGATGTCTACGGCCGCCTCACCGGGCGGGCCGGGGTCTGCCTGGCCACCCTCGGCCCCGGCGCCACCAACCTCATCACCGGGGTGGCCGACGCCAACATGGACCACGCACCGCTGGTGGCCATCGCCGGGCAGGCCTCCACCCACCGCCTGCACAAGGAGTCGCATCAGGTGCTGGACCTGGAGCAGATGTTCCAGCCCATCACCAAGTACTCCTCGCGCCTGCTCACCCCCAACACCATCCCCGAGGTGGTGCGCAAGGCCTTCAAGCTGGCGCAGGCGGAAAAAATGGGCGCCACCTTCATCGAGTTCCCGGAGAACATCGCCGAGATGGAGCTGGAGGAGCAGCCGCTGCCGGTGAAGAACCCCTCGCTGCCGGAGCCCGCCGCCGACCGTGTGGAGCTGGCCGCGCAGCTGATCTCCGACGCCCGCGAGCCGCTGATCCTGGCCGGTAACGGCGTGGTCCGCTCCAAGGCCTGGGCGCAGCTGGCCGACTTCGCCGAGAAGCTCAATATCCCGGTCGCCAACACCTTCATGGCCAAGGGGGTGGTGCCCTTCGGCCACCCCATGGCGCTGGGCTCGGCGGGCCTGCAGGCCAAGGACTACGTGCACTGCGGCTTCGAGGGGGCGGACGTGATCATCTGCGTCGGCTACGACCTGGTGGAGTACCACCCCTACCTCTGGCACCCCAGCCGCGACCGCACCATCATCCACATCGACACCACCTCCGCCGAGGTGGACGCCTACTACCCGATCAAGGTCGGCGTGGTGGGCGACATCAAGCACTCGCTGCTGCGCATCGGCGCGCTCTGCACCCCGCACCAGGGCCACCGCCTGCGGCCGCTGCGCGAGGCGCTGATCAAGGAGATGAGGGCGTGCAGCGCCGACACCGCCTTCCCGGTCAAGCCACAGAAGATCATCTGGGACCTGCGCACCGCCATGGAGCTGGAGGACATCGTCATCTGCGACGTCGGTGCCCACAAGATGTGGATGGCGCGCATGTTCCGCTGCGAGTACCCCAACACCTGCATCATCTCCAACGGCTTCGCCAGCATGGGCATCGCCGTGCCCGGGGCCATCGGCGCCAAGCTCGCCCACCCCGAGCGCAAGGTGGTGGCGGTCACCGGCGACGCCGGTTTCCTGATGAACTCCCAGGAGATCGAGACCGCGGTGCGCTACAACATCCCCATCGTCATCCTCATCTGGAACGACGGCGGCTATGGCCTCATCAAGTGGAAGCAGCTCAACGAGTTCGGTCGCCCCTCGCACGTGGACTTCGACAACCCCGACTTCGTGCAGTACGCCGAATCCTTCGGTGCCAAGGGGTATCGCATCAACGCCACCGAGGAGCTGGCGCCCACCCTGGAGCGGGCCCTGGCCGAGGATGGGGTGGTGGTGATCGACTGCCCGGTGGATTACAGTGAGAATCTGAAATTGACCGCGCAGCTGGGGGAGATGGTCTGCCCCGTTTGAAGGAGCCGCATGCACCAGAGTTCGAGCAGTGAGGGGGGGAGGACGGACGCGGGCCGCCGCCTGCGCCTGCTCAGCTACAACGTGCAGGTGGGGATCCGCTCCACCACCCCACGCCACTACATCACCAAGAGCTGGAAGAACCTGCTACCGGCGCGCCGCCGCCTGGACAACCTGCGCCACATCGCCCACATTCTGCACGAGTACGACATCGTCGGCCTGCAGGAGCTGGACTCCGGCAGCCACCGCACCGGCTTCATCAACCTCAGCGAGTTCCTTGCCGAGCAGGCCCGCTTCCCCTACTGGCACCACCAGGTGAACCGCAACCTCGGACGCCTGGCCCAGCACGGCCACGCCCTGCTCAGCCGCATCCAGCCCGATGCGGTGGAGGAGTACCCGCTGCCGGGGCTGATCCCCGGTCGCGGCGCGCTGCTGATGCGTTTCGGTCACGGCGACGAGGCCCTGGCGGTGATGATGGTGCACCTGGCGTTGGGGCGCGGCGCCCGCCGTCGCCAGCTCGACTTCGTCGCCGAGCGGCTCTCGGAGTTCCGCCACGCGGTGCTGATGGGGGATATGAACAGCGAACCCGGCTCGCCGGAGATGCGTACCCTCTTCGCCCGCAGCCACCTGCGCGAGCCGATGGAGGCCCTGAGCACCTTCCCCAGCTGGCGGCCGCGGCGCAGTATCGACCACATCCTGGTCACCCCGGAGCTGGAGGTGGAGGGGTGTCAGGTGCTGCCGGAGCGCTACTCCGACCACCTGCCCATCGCCATGCAGCTGCGCCTGCCCGCCGGGGTGCTGGAGCCCGCCTAGATTAAGGTCTGAATCATGAGCGACAACGAGAACTGGAAGGACAAGTACTACGCCGAGGTGGAGGCGCTGGAGCAGAAGGAGGCGCTGTGGGAGGCGCTGGAGGAGGAGATGCGCCACGCCATCAGCCGCCTCACCCTGGCCGCCGACAACGTCGACCCGGAGCTCAACCGCATGCTCAAGGCGCTGCGCGAGAGCCTGCGCAAGGGGCGCTCCATCAACGAGCTGAACGCCGAGCTGGAGCGCATCTACCAGCGCATCCAGGGGCTGGACGAGCTGCGCCCGCCGCACGCCCAGCAGCTGCTCGATGGCCTGCTCGGCGCCCTGCAACTGCCGCCCGCTTCGCTCTCGCGGGCCAAGAGGCTGCGCAAGCAACTCGGCGGCCTCGCCCCGCACGAGTCGCTGGAGGGGGTGTGCGAGGAGTTCAGCGGCCTGCTCAACGAGGCCCTGGGGGCCGGCTTCGCCCCGGAGGAGAAGGGCGGCCTGCTCGGGCGCATGTTCGGTGGCGGCAAGGAGGAGGAGGGGCTGGCGTTGGGCCGCCGCCTGCTCTCACGCATCGTCGTCGCCCTGAACGAGCGCGGCGCCGAGCTTAATGGGCGACTCTCCGCCGCCGCCAGCGGCGCGGAGCTGGAGGCGGTGGCCGACACCATCGCCGAGCTTTGCGGCGAGGCGGGCGGTGCCGGTATCGAGGAGGCGCTGTTGCAGCTGCTCGAACGGCTGGAGCTGCCCGCCGCGCAGCAGCCTCGGGTGGATGAGCTGAAGGTGGAGCTGGGGCTGGGCCTGGGGGCCGACGCCCTCGGCCCCATGGTCACCTCGGTGGCCGATCTGGTCAGCGAGATGCGCGCCCGGGTGCAGCGTGAGCACGCCGAGATGGAGAGCTTCCTCAAGCAGCTCACCCAGCGCCTGCGTGAGCTGGACAAGAACGTGCAGCTCAACCTCGACAGCCAGCGCGAGTCGCTGGCCGACGGCGGCCGCCTCAACAGCGCGGTGGAGGCGCAGATGCAGGGCATCGCCGACAGCATGGAGCAGGCCCAGGAGCTGGACGCCCTCAAGGGCAGCGTGCAGCGCCACATGGAGACCATCCGCCAGCACCTGGAGAGTTTCCGCGGCACCGAGACGGAACGGTTGCAGCAGGCCGAGCAGCGGGTCGCCGAGCTGACAGAGCGGCTACAGGATATGGAAGGTGAGGCGGAGGAACTGCGCGCCAACATTGAGAAGGAGCGCCGTGCGGCTCAGCTGGACCCGCTCACCGGTATTCCCAACCGTCTGGCCTACAATGAGC